>CAYRMX010000030.1:0-5172 GCA_964425295.1 uncultured Oscillospiraceae bacterium
GCTCGCTTCAGGGCGTCGCTCCAGAGCGTGTAGCTGCCATTCTTGGGAAGCTTGGGGAACTTCCGTGCCTCCGTGAGCGAAAAGCCCAGCTTGAGCAGCGGCTTCAGCTCGTCCTGAATGCGCGCAATGAGCAGCAGCGGTTTGCGCTTTGCCTGATTTGCGGCGGTGTGAACCTTGTCATAGAAGCGGTCGAGCGTCAAAATCGCTTTGCTGTCCGAGATGTCAAGGTAGAATGTGATCTCCTGTGTTGCCGAAAGCGGATGGATCATGTTCGAGATCGCACCGATGCGGTTGAGGGCATAGAAACAGTCGACCGCCTGCGGCGTGTTGGGCATGCAAATCGTCACGCGGTCGCCCTTGCGGATGCCGAGCGTGTAGAGCGCGCGTGCAGTGCGGTCAATGCGGCGTCGAAATTCGGCGAACGTCGTCTGCTTGCCCATGAATTCATAAGCACAGAGGTCGGCGCAGTCCTCGGTGGTCTGCGCAATGAGCTGATAAAGTGTTTTCCTCGGATAATCGATGGTCGCAGGCATTTCGCCGTAAAATTTCAACCACGGCGCGGAAGCGGAAAGAGACATGATTTTTCCTCCAAAAATCGGGGATTTTCTTCATCATATCAAATCTGTAACCGAATTGCAATAATGTACACTCCAACTTTTTGTGAACTTTTCGTAACGGTCTGTCATTGCGTTTTGCGCGCCGTTATGCTATCATAAATGCATACGATTCGAGAGGAGCATTCTCATGAGACATACCGCTTTACACTGGGAGCTTGCACGCCTGTCAACTCCGAACGAGACGCCGAACGTATGGTTTCCGGCGACCGTCCCGGGTGCCGTGCAGCACGATTATGCCAACGCACAAAGCTGGCAGCCCTTTGAATACGGTCTGAACGTCCGCGCCTACGAAGCGCTGGAAAATGATTTCTGGCTCTACCGCGCGCCGCTGTCGTTTTCGCTCGAAACGGGAGAGACGGCGTCCCTGATTTTCAAGGGCATTGATTATCGTTATGCCATCCGTGTGGGTGGCGAACTCCTTTGCAGCGGCGAGGGAATGTTTCACGCCGAGCGGGTCGACGTCACCCGCTTTGCAGGGCGCGACACCTTCGTTGAAGTCCTGATCTATCCTTCGCCTAAGTGCGGCGACCCGAACGTCCCCACTCGCGACCAGGCGGCGCGCTGCTGCAAGCCGGCTGCTTGCTACGGCTGGGACTGGCACCCGCGGCTTCTGACTTCCGGGCTTTGGGACGACGTCTGTTTGCAGATCGAAAACGAAAAAAGCGTCCGCACGCTGGACGTTTCCTACCGCCTGACGGACGATCTTGCCCGCTGCACGATCTCGGCGGACGTGGAAACGGGCACGGACTGCGACCTGCTGATCGGGCTTTATGACGGCGAGAATTGCATTTGCGAGTGCAGAGCGACAACGCAAGAGCACGCCGCCGCCGTGCGAATGCAGCTCGATTCGCCGAAACTCTGGTATCCGACGGGCTATGGCGCGCAGCCGCTTTACACCCTCGCGGTCAGCACGCTTTCTGCCGACGGCACGGTGCTTGAAACCCAAAAGCGCACGTTCGGCGTCCGCCGCGTCCGCCTTGTGATGAACGAGGGGAGCTGGGAAGTGCCGGGCATGCCCAAGTCGCGCGCCGACGCTCCGGCAACCTTTGAGGTCAACGGCATCCGCCTGTTTGCCAAGGGGACAAACTGGGTCAATGCCCGCGTATTTCCCGGGGAAATGGATGAAGCGATGTATGACCGCCTCCTGACGCTCGTGCAGGACGCAAACATGAACATCATCCGCGTCTGGGGCGGCGGCTTTGTCAACAAGGAAGCTTTCTTCGATCTCTGCGACCGAAAGGGGCTGATGGTTTGGCAGGAATTCCCGCTCGCGTGCAATGAATACCCGGATTCTGACGAGTATCTGGGCGTCCTTGCACAGGAAGCGACCGCGATCGTCCGCCGACTGCGGACGCACCCGTCTCTGTGTTTGTGGGGTGGCGGCAACGAGCTGTTCAACTCCTGGTCGGGCATGACCGAGCAGCATCATGCGCTGCGTCTGCTGGACAGCATTTGCTACCGCGAAGATCGTTTCACGCCGTTCATCATGACTTCGCCTCTGAACGGCATGGCACACGGGCACTATATCAATTACGACGAAAAAGAGCAGTGCGAGGTCATTACGACGCTCACGCACTCACACAACACGGCTTATACGGAGTTCGGCGCGCCGGGCATGACCGCCTATGAAGATCTCAAGTGCTTCCTGCCGCCGGAATCGATCGAAAATTGCTCGCCGGATGATCCCAACTGGCTCATGCACCACGGCTTCCGGGTCTGGGTCTACGAGGGCTGGGTACGCAAGCCGGAGGCGGAATATTATTTCGGCGGCTTCACGGACACGGAAGACCTCTGCCGCAAGACACAGTTCATTCAGGCAATGAGCTACCGCGCGTATTTTGAAGAAATGCGTCGCCGGTGGCCGCACTGTGCGATGGCACTGAACTGGTGTTTTAACGAGCCGTGGCCGAGCGCCGCGAACAACAACCTGATCTCGTGGAACGAGCACCCAAAGCCCGCGTATTTTGCGGTGCAGCAGGCGCTCAGACCGCGCATGGCAAGCCTTGCCGCAGAGCGGCATCTCTGGTGGGCGGGCGAGATCTTTGAGGGACGCGTCTGGATGCTCAACGATTCCCTCAATGCGCTTGACTCACTTTCCGTCGGCGTCTCTTATCGCTTGAACGGTGAGTGGATACCCCTTACCACTGTGCACGCGCCCGCGCTTGCGTCGCAGAGCAATGCCCTGTGCGGAAGTGTCTGCTTCCGTCTGCCGGAGGACTATGCAGGGACGATCGAGCTGCGCCTTTCGGTGGCGGGCAACCCGGAGATGGACTCGCAGTACACTTTCCTCTGCCGCACAAAGGCGGAATGTTCCGCAGTGGGCATGCTGAATGTCTGAGCAGTTATCATTTAGAAACGAGAAAATACACAATGAACAAAAATTTTGAACAGCGGTTTGTCGCTGCGCGCAAAAGCTATATTGCGCAGCAGTTTTCCAATATGAATCCCCGCCAGCTTGAAGCCGTCCTGACTACGGAAGGGCCACTCCTGCTGCTTGCGGGCGCGGGGAGCGGCAAAACGACGGTGCTCATCCACCGCATTGCCAACCTCATCCGCTTCGGTTGCGGCGCGGACAGCAACGAAGTGCCCGATTCCGTCACGGAGGAGGACGTGATCTTCCTTGAAGCCGAAGCGGTCAAGCCCACGGAAGACGGACGTGAGCGGGCGGAAGCGCTTGCCGCGCTGCATCCGGCGCTTCCGTGGACGATCATCGCCATCACGTTCACCAACAAGGCGGCAAACGAGCTGAAAGAGCGACTTTCCCGCATGCTCGGCCCTGAGGCGAACGACATCTGGGCAATGACGTTCCACTCCGCCTGCTGCCGCATTCTTCGCCGCGAGATCGAACGCCTGGGCTATGACCGCAGCTTCACGATCTACGATACCTCGGACTCCGAGCGTGTGATCAAAGAAATTCTCCGCGACCGCAACCTCGACGAAAAGGTCTTCCCGCCGCGCATGGTGCTTGGCATGATCTCCAAGGCGAAAGACAAGCAGCAAAGCCCCCCGCAGTTCTCCCACGATGCCGGTGACGACATCCGCATGAAGCGCATTGCGGAGCTGTATACCGCCTATCAAAAGCGCCTCAAGGACTCCAACGCCCTTGACTTTGACGATATCATCCTCCTGACGGTGCAGCTTTTGCAGCAGCATGAAGATGTACGCGAATATTATCAGAAGAAGTTCCGCTATGTCCTCATCGACGAATATCAGGACACGAACAACCTGCAATATCTGCTTGCATCGCTGCTTGCCGGGCGGCATGAGAACATCTGCGTCGTCGGCGACGATGACCAGAGCATTTACCGCTTCCGCGGCGCGACCATTCAGAACATCCTTGATTTCGAGAGTCAGTATCACGGCGCAAAGACCATCCGTTTGGAGCAGAATTACCGCTCCACGCAGTCCATCCTTGACGCGGCGAACGCGGTCATTTCCAACAACCGCGGCAGAAAGGGCAAGCAGCTCTGGACGAACAACGGCGTGGGTGAGAAGATTCTCCACTATGAAGCGATGAACGAAAGCGACGAGGCAAGCTTCGTGGCAAACAGGATCCTTTTGGAGTCGAACGGGCAGAATATGAAGGACTTCGCCGTGCTTTACCGCACGAACGCGCAGTCGAACGCCTTGGAAAAAGCGTTCCGCAGCAGCGGCGTGCGCTACCGCATCATCGGCGGCACGCGCTTCTTTGACCG
Source organism: uncultured Oscillospiraceae bacterium (assembly GCA_964425295.1). Lineage (GTDB taxonomy): Bacteria > Bacillota > Clostridia > Oscillospirales > Oscillospiraceae > JAZOXB01. The sequence goes on from CAYRMX010000030.1 coordinate 4,313, forward strand.
CGCCGAGGTCAAGGATATGCTCGCCTACCTCTGGGTCATCAACAACCGTAGCGACGACCTGCGCCTGACGCGCATCATCAATCAGCCGCCGCGCGGCATTGGCGCGAAAACCGTCGAATCCATCGAGCGCCTGAGCCGCGCAGAGGGGAAACCGCTTTACAGCATCCTCTGCGACCCGTATACCTATCCCGCCTTGGAGCGTTCGGCGCAAAAGCTCATGAGCTTCAGCCTTTTGATCGAGGAATGCGCCGCGCTGCTTTCGACGATGTCACTGGCGGATTTTTATGAAGAGCTCCTTATCCGCACGGGCTATGTGGCAATGCTCGAAGAAAAGGACGAGGTTGAAAACCGCACGCGGCTTGAAAACGTCCGAGAACTGAAATCCTCCATTTTGACCTATATGGAAAGCCATGACGCCCCGACGCTGAACGGCTTTTTGGAAGAAGTCGCGCTCTATACCGACATTGAGCAGTACGACAAGGACGCCGACGCCGCTGTCATGATGACGATGCACTCGGCAAAGGGACTGGAATTTCCGAACGTCTTTATCGTCGGCGCGGAGGAGGGACTGTTCCCCGGCATGCGCTGCATCGGAGACGAGCAGGAGATGGAGGAAGAACGCCGCCTGTGCTATGTGGCGATCACCCGCGCCAAACGCCGCCTGACGATCACGAGCGCGCAGCAGCGCATGCTTTACGGTCACGTCTCCGCCAACCGCCCGTCGCGCTTTCTGAGCGAGATTCCGCCGGAGCTGCTGATTGAAAAACAGGCGCGCGGCTATGCCGGTGGCACGTCCTACGCGTCCGGTTCTTCCTTTGCATCCGGTTCCTCGTTCGGAAACTATGCCGCGCCGAAAAAGC
>CAYRMX010000030.1:5182-13537 GCA_964425295.1 uncultured Oscillospiraceae bacterium
GAAAAAGCCCACCATGCCGCGCAGAGCGACGGATTCCTTTGCCGCGCCGAAGCCGAAGGCGGCGCTTCCGAACTTCAACAAGGGCGACATGGTTCGCCACGACGTCTTCGGCAACGGCATGATTCTCTCGGTGCTCAAAATGGGCAACGACGCCATGCTGGAAATCGCGTTCGATCAGGTTGGTACGAAACGCCTGATGGCATGTGCCGCCGCGCCGAGAATGCAGAAATTGTAAGTATATTTTTTGCCGTCCCGAATAGCAATAAACGGGGTGGTAGTATGACGCTTGAACAACGTAATCGCATTCGCCTGATTTTTGCCGTCGTGGTTTTCGTCACAACGGCGCTGACGCTTCTGTTTCGGCTGCGTCTTGCACCGATGGCGGAGCGGCTGCTGTCAACGCAGGTGGACAATCAGGCGTCCGACGCGATCAATGCCGCCATCGGAGAGCAGATCGCCGACGGCGCGATCGATTATGACCGTATCATCACGATCGAAAAGGATGCGAACGGGAACGTCAGCGCCATCCGCTCGAACATGGCGGAGATCAACCGCCTGAAAAGTGAGATCCTGACGCGGCTGGACGCCCGCCTGACCAATCTTTCCATCGAACAGCTCGGCGTGCCGCTGGGAAGCATCCTGTTGCCTGAGCTGTTTTCCGGTAGAGGACCGAAAATCCCCGTGCGCGTTTTGGCGGTACGGACGTCGGACGCAGTGTTTCGAAACAGCTTCACCGACGCCGGCATCAACCAGACGCTCCATCAGATCAGCATTGACATTCATGTGGACATCACGATCTTGACATGGACGGGGACGCAGGAGATCGCCGTGGACTCGGCGGTCGCCGTTGCCGAGACCGTCATTGTCGGCACTGTGCCGACGACCTATTTTGGAATGGAGGACATCGGATGAATCCGAAAGAGGAAATTCGGACGCTGACCGAGCGTCTGGAACAGGCAAATCACGAATATTATGTGCTCGACGCCCCGACGATGGCAGACTTTGAATATGACCGTCTGCTGCGGCGGCTGGAGGAGCTGGAAGCGGCGCACCCGGAGCTTGCCTCGCCACTTTCGCCGACGCGTCGTGTCGGCGGGGAAGCGCTCAGCCGCTTTGAAAAGGTCGAGCATGCCGTTCCGCTGGAAAGCTTACAGGACGTCTTTTCCGAGGACGAGGTCGCGGACTTTGACCTCAAGCTCCGCGAGACCGCACCCAACGCCGTTTACAGCGTCGAGCCGAAGGTCGACGGACTTTCCGTGGCTCTGGAATACATCGACGGCGAATTCGTCCGCGGCGCTACGCGCGGCGACGGACGCGTCGGTGAGGACGTGACCGAAAATCTCAAGACCATCCGCTCCATTCCCATGCGCATCGACAACGCCCCGCGCCGCCTGATCGTTCGCGGCGAGGTTTTCATGTCGCGTACCGTCTTTGAACAGCTCAATGCGCAGCGGGAGCAAGCGGGGCAGCCGCTTTTCGCCAACCCGCGTAACGCGGCAGCGGGCAGCCTGCGCCAGCTTGACCCTGCGATCGCAGCGGAGCGACGGCTGGACATTCTGATCTTCAATTTGCAGCTTGCCGAGGGCGTCGAGTTCCAAACGCACGGACAGACACTTGATTATCTGCGCGAACGCCGCTTCAAGGTCATACCCTATGCTCTCTGCGCCACGGCGCGCGAGGCGGTCGAGCGCATCCGCACGATCGGCGAAACGCGCTACGATTTTCCCTTTGACATCGACGGCGCGGTGGTCAAGCTCAATGACCTTGCCGAGCGGACGCTCCTCGGCAGCACGGCGAAATTCCCACGCTGGGCGTGCGCGTTCAAGTACCCACCCGAGGTGCGCGAAACGGTGCTGCGTGAGATCGTCGTGCAGGTCGGAAGAACCGGCGTCCTGACACCCAAGGCGGTCGTTGCTCCTGTGCGCCTTGCCGGGACGACCGTGACCAATGCCACGCTGCACAATCAGGACTTCATCGCCGAAAAGGACATCCGCATCGGCGATACCGTTCGCATCCGCAAGGCAGGGGAGATCATTCCCGAAATTCTGGAAGTCGTTATGAGCAAGCGCCCCGAGGGGACAAGCCCCTACCGTTTGCCCACGGTCTGCCCGATCTGCGGCGCGCCCGTCGAGCGGGACGAGGACGGCGCAGCCATGCGCTGTACGGGCGTCGAATGCCCCGCGCAGCTCACGCGAAACATCGCGCATTTTGTCTCTCGCAGCGCGATGGACATCGACGGGCTGGGCGACTCCATCGTCGAACAGCTTATTGCCGGCGGACACATCGCTTCGCCTGCCGATATCTATTATTTGAAGCTCGAAGACCTCAAAACCCTCTGGAAAAGCGGCGAAAAGGCGGCGCAGAAGCTCCTGACCGCGATCGAAGCGAGCAAGCACAACGATGTCAGCCGCCTGATTTTTGCCCTTGGCATTCGTCAAGTGGGTGAAAAGGCGGCAAAGGTGCTCGCCCGTACGTTCGGAAGTCTCGACGCCCTTATGAACGCGACCTGCGAGGAACTGACCGACGTGCGCGACATCGGCGCGATCACGGCGGAGAACATCGTCTCGTGGTTTGCAAATCCGCAGTCGCAGCACATGATCCGCCGACTGTGCGAAGCAGGCGTAAATTTTGAGAGCACGACCGCCCAGCTTGATGACCGCTTTGCGGGCATGACGTTCGTCCTGACGGGCGCGCTGTCGCTCTTCACCCGCGAGGAAGCCACGGAAAAAATCGAGCTGTGCGGCGGCAAGGTTTCCGGCTCTGTCTCCAAGAAGACGACCTGCGTCGTCGCGGGCGAAAATGCCGGCAGCAAGCTCAAGAAAGCCACGGAGCTCGGCATTCGCGTCGTCTCGGAGGAGGAATTCCTCAAAATGCTTGCATAACGGAAGAAATTGTGGTATTATTTATCTGTTATGCATTTTTATACACCCGAAAGGAAGAACACCATGAGAAAACTGCTTGCAATTCTGGTTTGCCGTCTGGTTCGCTTTGTCGGCAAGCTGGTCGGGAAAGGCTCAAGCCTGCCCGGGAAATTTGCGCTCAAGGTTTGCCCCGATATTCTGCGCCGCATTCAAATGCCGAGCATGGTCGTTGCCGTCACCGGAAGCAACGGCAAGACCTCGACGGTAGAAATGATCGCTTCGGTTCTCAAAGCGTCGGGCAAGACCGTCGCCTATAACACCGAGGGGTCGAACCAGATTGAGGGCGTTACGACGATGATCCTCACGTCCTGTACGCTTTCCGGCAAAATGAAGCAGGATGTCCTGCTCATTGAGTCCGACGAACGCTATACGAAGCACACCTTCCGCTTTTTCCATCCGACACATTACGTCATCACGAACCTTTTCCGCGACCAGTTGACCCGCAATGGTCATCCGGAATGGGTCTTTGACGCGATCAAAGAGAGCATTTTTGACGACACGACGCTGCTCCTGAACGCAGACGACCCGATGGTGTCGCTGTTCGGTCAGGGACGGGAGAACGTTCTCTGGTTCGGCCTGGAAAAGACGGCGATTGCCTTCGACACGTTCTCCGGCGCTTACAACGACGGGCGTTATTGCCCCGTTTGCGGCAAGCCGATGGAATACGACTTCTATCACTTCAACCACATCGGGCATTACCGCTGCACCGCCTGCGGCTTTGCCCGCCACGCTGCTGACTTCGCCGTCACGGAGGTCGACCTCGAAAGCGGCTTCATCACCGTCTGCGGCGAGCGCATTGCGCTTGCGTTCAAGAGCATCTATAATGTATATAACATCCTCGCGACCTATGCCGTCTGCTCACTTCTGGGCGTTCCCGGCAGCGAGATCGCAAGCCGCATGAGCAACTATATTCTCAAAAACGGACGTTACATCGAGTTTACCCTCGGCAAGCACGAGGGCACGTTCCTGATCTCCAAGCACGAAAATTCCGTGTCGTATGATATGTCGCTGCGCTATGCCGTGACACAGGGAAAGCCCTGCAGCGTCGTCGTGATCGTCGACGCCGTCAGCCGCAAGTATTTCACCAGCGAGACCTCGTGGCTGTGGGATATCGACTTTGAGCGCCTGAACGCCCCGAACGTGCAGACGGTCTACCTCTGCGGAAAATACTGCGGCGACCTTGCCACGCGCTTCTCGTTCACGGACGTCGCTCCGAAAAAGCTCAGGATCTTCGCCGACATCGACGAAGCCTGTGCGGCGATCAAGGCAAACGGAGACGAGCCGCTTTACGCCGTGACCTGCTTCTCCGATAAGGACAAGTTCCTGTCGAACACCGTCAGAAAGTGAGGACAGCATGGAAATCAAGCTTTTGCATCTGTATGACGACGTGATGAATCTCTATGGCGAGTATGCCAACGTTGCGGTGCTTGCCCGCTGTCTGCGCGGCATGGGGCACACGGTCACGGTCGACACGCTCTCCCTTTATGAAGAAAAGAATGTGGACGGCTATGATTTTTACTACATGGGCGCGGGCACGGAGCGCAAGCAGAAGCTTGTCCTGCCGCAGCTTCTGCACTATCGCGAGCCGCTTCGCGCGGCATTCGATTCCTGCAAGGTCATGCTTTTTACCGGCAACGCTTTTGAGCTGCTCGGCACGCGCGTGACGGACGCCGCCGGTACGACCTTTGAGGCGCTTGGCTTTGCACCGTTTGAGACGGTCGAGTCGAGCCGTCGCATTACGGGTGACGTGCTGGCACGCTGCGAGGGTCTTTCCGATGCGCTCGTCGGCTTCATGAACAAGTGCAGCAAGACAATGGGCGTCGAATCGCCGCTCTTTGCCCTCGACATGGGCTTCGGCAACGAAGCACAGCGCGGCGCGGAAGGTTTTGTGGCAAATAACTGCTTCGGAACACACCTTTCCGGCCCAATTTTGGTAAAAAATCCGCATTTTTTGCAGAAAATCGCCTCACTTCTGACGAGCGAAGAATGCACCGTGAGAAATTCCGACATGGAAGCTGCCTACCGCACGACGCTTGCCGCGCTGCAAGCCCGTCTGCAAGCCGCAAAATAAAAATCATGCCCCGCCGAAGACCTCGGCGGGGCGTTTGTTCGGTTTTCAATGCAGGATGAGGTAGAGCAGACCTGCCAGAACGACTGTGCCGGCGGCAAGCCAAAGCAGATGCTTGCTCCGCGCCCCGGGCACGGTGGCGGCGGCACTATGCGGGAACAGCTCCGCCTTGCGCAGCCCCTGCACCAGCGGACGGTAGAGCAGGATCGTGATCGCGCCGTTGAGAGCGCCCTTGAACAGGTTGAACGGCAAAAACACCGGCACGAGCATTGCGGCAACGTCGGCGCGAGGGGTGCCGAGATAGAGCGGCGTCAGTGCGTAGTTCCAAAGGAGCATGGCCGCAGTAGCCAGAAGCGTGCCGAGCACCAGTCCGATGACGGCACCGGAGAGCGTGTGCAGCTTTTGATAGACCCATGCGGCGGTGCAGGCAAAGGCAGCACTGCTGAGCACGTTCATGACAAACCCGATCCAGCCGGTATCACTGATCGTGAGCATCTCCACAAAGGAGACAAGCACCGAGATACACAGGGCGGAGTGCGGCCCGTAGAGGAAGCCGCCGAACGCAATGATAACGTCTTTTGGTTCATATTTGAGGAAGCTGACGGCGGGAATGCGCAGCAGGGCAACGGCAACATAGGCAAGGGCGGTGAGCATCGCCAGAACGGTCAATTTCCGAATTTGTTCGTGTTTCATATCGTTTCCTCCGAGAAAAAGCGCCCGGAAAGCTTCTCCGGGCGCAGAAATACCAAATCGATCTTCTTTCATCCTGACTTTACAGTCGGTTTCGGAATCGCACCGAATCCTGCGCAATGCGCTCGCGGACTTTACCGCCGATCGGGAATTTCACCCTGCCCTGAAGCTCCAAGCTATTCGATTGTTTGCATTATAGCAGTGATTTTCGCCAAAAGCAAGCTTTTTTTCTCGCGGAAGATGTGATATCATATCCGTAACGGTTCAGGTTCCGCTTGCTTCGATCGGTTCGGTGGGTTCGCTCGGCTCGACTGTGGGGTCGGGCAGAACAGTGGGCACTTCGGTCGGTGTATTGCTCGGCTTGGCAAAACCGTGGATGACGCCGTCGGGTGCGGTATCCGTAATGTCGCCGCCGATGATATATCCGTCGCAGACAAGCACGCTGGCATAGACCGGCTCGTCAGCTTCGGGATAGTTGAGAATTTCGTAGACGTAGCGCATGACTTCCTTTCCGGCGTAGTCCGCCAGTTCGAAGCCCTGGCTGCGCTGCAATTCGTTGTAGCGCGCGAAGACCTCGTTGTCCGCTGCGTCGGGAATGCGCACTTTTTGCGTCTGCGTCGGCTCGGCATTGACGCTCCAGCCGAAGGTGGCAAGATAGGCAACGCGCTCGTCGTTCGTCCCGCCGGCGATTGCCGTGCCCGCCGCCGTCGGCACTCCGTCCGAGGAGGCGAGCAGCGTGATGAGCACGATTGCTGCGATCAAAATGACGCCCGCCGCCACGAGTTTCGTTTTTGAGAGCTTGGCTGTGAGAACAAACATGGAAATCCCTCCAAGTGTGATTTGGTTATTAGACTGTATGTCCGCCCGCGGACAAATATGCGAAAAGGAGCAACACAATGCTGCGACTGGATAAATTCCTCGCTGAGGCGGGGATCGACTCCCGAAGAAAGCTTCGAGAGATGGTGCGCGCTGGGCGCGTAACCGTCGATGGCGAGGTCGTTCGTCAGCCCGACACGAAAATCAGAGAGGACGCTGAGGTGCTCGTCGACGGCGAGCGGGTGTTCCGCAGCAGCGGACGCATTGTTTTGATGCTGCACAAGCCCTCCGGCTGCGTGACGGCTGCGCGGGACGACCGGTTTCCGACTGTGATGGAGCACCTGCCGCCGCAGTATCGCGGCTTGATGCCCATCGGGCGGCTCGACAAGGACACCGAGGGGCTGCTCCTGTTCACAAACGACGGAGACCTTGCCCACCGACTGCTTGCGCCGAAGCACCGCATCGAAAAGACATATTATGCCGAGCACGCCGGCGTGGCAGGGGAGTCGGATGTCGCCGTTTTCCGTGAGGGCTGCGTTTTGCGCGACGGAACAAAATGTCTGCCCGCGATCCTCGAGCCGCGCGGCGAGGGCAAGAGCCTTGTGCGCGTGTGCGAGGGGAAGTACCATCAGGTGCGGCGTATGCTTGCAAGTCTGGACATGCCCGTGAGCTATCTGCGCCGCATTGCCGAGGGCGGGGTGGAATTGGGCGATCTTCCGCTCGGTGAGACGCGTGAACTGACAAACGAGGAGATTGCCTCGCTGGAATCTGTTGATTTTGACGAAAATTTTTGATGGCTGAAAACTGAATTATTTTCCCGAAATATCCGAGTTGCGTTTGTCCATTTTGACGAAAAACTATCAAAACTTCATAAAAATGCCCCGCCGATTTGAAATAAAATGTCTAAAACCTATTGCAATCCACGAAAAAATAGAGTATGATATAAGCTAGAAATATGCCGAATCTCGGCGTTTTTCCGAAAAGCGAAGGAGGACGGCTTATGTCAAGTCGTATATTTCAGAGCGTAACAGAACAGCTCACCGAAGCTTCCCACGTTGTCATCGGCGTGATCGATTCCGAAGGAACGGTCATTTCCTCGGGCGAAAAAACGCTCATTGGCGAACGCTTCCCGGAAGCCGCCGCCGCCATCACCGCCGCGCCGGAGAACATGGTCTCCCTCGGTGGCAAGACCTTTATGGCGCTCAAGGACTGGAACCCGACGTTCGGCTTTGCCGCGTTCGTCGCAGGGACGGACGCACACGCCGGCTCGATTTGCCAGATGGCGCAGGTCTCTCTGGATTTCGCAAAGTCTTATTATGAAGAAAAGCACGACAAGGGCACGTTCGTCAAGAACATCATCACCGACAACATTCTCCCCGGCGACATTTACATCCGCGCCAAGGAGCTGCATTTCCCGACGGAGCTGCCGCGCGCGGTCTATCTGGTGCGCCAGCGCAGCCGTGCCGACGTTGCGGTGGTGGAGCTGCTGCAATCGATGTTCAACGATCGCCAGCAGGACTTTGTCATCAACGTCAACGAGACAGACATCGCCGTTGTGCGTCAGGTCGCTCCGGACACCACCGGCGAGGAGCTGACACGCGTCGCCAAAACGATCGAAGAACGCCTGAAGACCGAGCTGTTTGCCCGCACGACCATCGGCATCGGCACGATTGCCGAGCATCTGCGCGAGCTTGCCGATTCTTACAAAGAGGCGCAGGTCGCCATTGAGGTCGGTAAGGTCTTCGATACCGAGAAAACGGTCATCAACTATGAAAATCTCGGCATCGGCCGCCTGATCTATCAGCTCCCGACCACCCTGTGCGAGATCTTCCTGTCCGAGGTCTTCAAGAAGAACTCCAT
>CAYRMX010000031.1:0-383 GCA_964425295.1 uncultured Oscillospiraceae bacterium
GCCGAAATCGTCGCGCAGGCGGGCAAGCTGGGCGCGGTGACCATCTCGACCAACATGGCAGGCCGCGGTACGGACATCATGCTCGGCGGCAACGCGGAGTTCATGGCGCTGTCCGAGCTGCGCAAGCAGGAGCTTTCCGAGGAGCTGATCGCCGAGGCGAATTCCTACGCCGAGACGGACGACCCCGAGGTGCTCGCCGTCCGCAAGGCGTATAAAGAGGCATATGCCCGCCACAAGCTCACCGTCGACGCAGAAGCCGAGCGCGTCCGCGCGGCGGGCGGACTGTTCATCGTCGGCACGGAGCGCCACGAATCGCGCCGCATCGACAATCAGCTTCGCGGACGTTCCGGTCGTCAGGGCGACCCGGGCGAATCGCGCTTCTT
>CAYRMX010000031.1:393-13495 GCA_964425295.1 uncultured Oscillospiraceae bacterium
ATGAACTCCCTCGGCATCGACGAGGACACCCCCATCGACGCCAAAATGCTCTCCAACGCCATTGAAAACGCCCAGAAGACCGTCGAAAGCCGCAACTTCCAGTCGAGAAAGAACGTGCTGGAATATGACGACGTGATGAACACCCAGCGCACCGTCATCTATGAACAGCGCCAAAAGGTGCTCGACGGCGAAGACCTGCACCCGACCATCGACGGCATGATCCGCCACGTCATTGAGACGGAGGTCACCGACGCGTTCGGCGCGGATGCGCACGCTCCGCAGGACGCGCTTGCCGCGCTCACGGCGAAATTCGAGGGCATTTACTTCCCCAAGGACGCGTTCCCCGTCCCCGCCGACCCGACTGCCGACGAAGCCAAGGAGCAGCTCTACGACCTCTTTGCCAAGACCTACGCTGCGCGCGAAGCGGAATTCGGCGCGGAGCGCATGCGCGAGATCGAACGGATCATCCTGCTGCGCGTCGTCGACGAATATTGGATGGACAACATCGACGCGATGGACGACCTCAAGCAGGGCATCCGTCTGCGCGCCTACGGGCAGACCGACCCGGTCGTGGCATATAAGCGCGAGGGCTTCGCGATGTTCGACGGCATGATCAACGCCATCCGTGAGGAGACCGTGCGCCGCCTGTATCAGTTCCGTCTGCGCACGAATGAGGAGGTTCGCCGTCAGCAGGTCGCCAAGATCACCGGCACCGGCGGCGACAAGACCGTGAAAAAGCAGCCGGTCAAAAAGGTCAAGATCGGCGCGAACGACCCCTGCCCCTGCGGAAGCGGCAAAAAGTACAAGCACTGCTGCCGTGACAAGGACGAGGCGAAGTAATGGGATTTTATGTAAACCAAATTGGCCGTCTGGAATATCTTTCCAGCGACCTGCTCTCCGGCGCGGCGCACTGCTTTTCCACCCGCTTCGGCGGCGTGAGCGAGGGGCATCTTGCCTCCCTCAATCTCGGAACGCACCGCGGCGATGCGCCGGAAAACGTGCGGGAAAACTACCGCATTCTGGGCGACGCCGTCGGCTTCCGTCCGGAACAGACCGTCTTCACGAAACAGGTTCACTCCGACATCGTCGAGCGCGTCGGCAGAGCCGACTGCGGGCGCGGACTGCTGCGCGAGACGGAACGTCCCTGCGACGGGCTGATTACCGATGAGCCGGACGTCGCATTGACGGTGTTTTCCGCCGACTGCACGCCGATTCTGCTCTTTGACCCCGTCCGGCGCGCCGTCGGCGCCGTCCACGCCGGCTGGCGCGGCACGGCTGCGGGCATTGCGGCGAAGGCGGCGGAAAAAATGTGCGCGGAGCTTGGCTGCAAGGCGGAAAATCTCCGCGCCGCCATCGGCCCGTGCATTGCGCAGTGCTGCTTCGAAACGGACGCAGACGTGCCCGAGGCGATGCTTGCCGCCCTCGGAAGCGAAGCAGAGGAATTCATCCGCCCGCTCGGAGAAAAATATTATGTAAACTTAAAAGCGCTCAACGCCGTCTGGCTCGGACGCGCCGGGGTGACGCAGATCGACATTTCCGATGACTGCACCGCCTGCCGCCCGGAGCGCTTCTGGTCGCACCGCCGTGTCGGCAATCGGCGCGGCTCGCTTGCGGCGGTCATCATGCTGCGGGGAGGGATTTTATGAAAAAAGCAATCGCGCTTCTGCTTGCGCTCGCGCTGCTTTTGAGTGGCTGCGCTGCGCAGGAAGCTCCGATTCCGACGGACGCCGCCGAGGAAACGGCGACGCCGACGCAGACACCGCAGGTCGTGCACAAGGAGGACGGCAGCTTCGGTCTGTCCTATTTTTCGAGCTACGGCGTCAACCCCTATTCCTGCACCGCAACGGTCAATCGGGCGATGTTTTCGCTGCTGTATGAAAGCCTATTCCTCGTGTCGCATGAATTTCGCGCCGTGCCGCTGCTGTGTGACACGTTCCGCGTCTCCGAGGACAGCAAGACCTATTATTTTGAGCTGCTTCCGGGCGTGACCTTCTCCGACGGCACGCCCCTGACGGCGGAAGATGTCCTCTCCTCCGTGCGGGCGGCGAGAAAGAGCGCGCTTTACAGCGCGCGCCTGACGCATATCCTCGACATGTCCGCCGACGGGAACACTTTCATCGTCGCGCTCGACACGCCGTATGAAAACTTTGCCACGATGCTCGACGTGCCGATCGTCAAATCCGGCACGGAGGAGTCGGCGACCCCCGTCGGCAGCGGGCCTTACGTCCTGCGCGGGCAGACGCTTGTCCGACGCGCCGACTGGACGGCAACGCAGTCGCTTTCCGTCGAGGCGGAGACGATCCCGCTGCTCTCCGTGACGACCACCAACGAGCTGCGCGACACCTTCGAGTTCGGTGGCACCGATCTGGTCTACTGCGACCCGAACTCCGTGGCGTCAGGCGGCTATCGTTGCGACTATGAGGCCTGGGAAGTGCCGACGACCGTCCTGCACTACATCGGTTTCAACCGCTCGCTGGGCTATTTTGCCAACGACACCCTGCGCGCCGCGATCACCTACGCCGTCGACCGCGAAAAGATCTCCAACGAGATCTATCACGGCTTCGCCCGTCCGAGCGTCCTGCCCTGCAGCCCGGCGTCCGACCTGTATGACGACCAGCTCGCCGAGGATTACGACTACGCGCCCGGCAAATTCGCCGAGGCGGTCGCTCTCTCCGGCGTCACGACGTCGGAAAACTATGTCGGGCATGTCGGCGTGTTTCTGGTCTGCTCCGACGACCCGACGCGGGTGGACGCCGCCGAACGCATTGCCCAAGCGCTGACAGACGCCGGGTTGGCGCTGGAGGTGCGGGCGCTGGAGCGAGCGGACTACCTCAGCGCCCTGCGCGACGGGAAATATGACCTCTATTACGGCGAGGTGCGCCTGACGGCGAACTTCGACCTGACGGAGTTTTTCACGCAGTACGGCGACCTGCAATTCGGCAGCATCAACGACACCGGACTTGCCACGCTCTGCACGGACGCCCTGAAAAATTCGGGCAGCTATTTTGAGCTGTGCGGTCAGCTCGTGAAAAAAGCGCCGATCTGCCCGGTGCTGTTCAAGAGCTACGCGGTCTATGTCACACGCGGCATGCTCTCGTCGATCACTCCGGGCGTGGACTACGTCTTCCATAACGCCGCCACCGCCCGTACCCTCTCCGACGCTTTCCGGAGCGAATAACAAAGAGCCTCCCATCGGGAGGCTCTTTGCCAGACTGTCAATAAAGTCCGAAACCGTAAAAATCGAGGTATTGTTTTTATAAACATCAAGAAACCGATGGCTTTCCAAAAGTTGTAGCATTCTTCGAAGAAATCTTTATAATAAGGAAGATATTTGATCGATTTTTACTTGCAGCGCAACTTTCGAACTTTCTTGCAGCCTGCCAGCGTGTCAAAAGAGTTTTTTGACACGCTGACAAAGAGCCTCCCATCGGGAGGCTCTTTGCTGTGAAGATCAGATTTCCCCGCCGAAGCCGCGCATTCTCCCGCAAGCTGCGTAATCTATTGCAGAAAGAGGAAGATGGCGAGGGTCAGGATGACGGAGGCGGAATCCTCGTTGCCCTCGGAGAGCAGGAGGAGCATGACTGCCAGCAGGAGGAGGTCGCCGCTGTTGAGGTTCAGCCGATCCGGAAACGGCAGGTGAAACTGCGGCAGGGCATCGGCGGTCGGCGGCGCAGCACGGCATTGCTCCGCAGGTCGCTGCGCCGGTGGGGCGTGTGCGTCCGAGTTTCGCGGTGTCTGCGGGCGCTGTGTCTCCGAATGATATTGCTCCGACGGGTGCTGTGAATCCCGCTGCGTGTTTGTGCGGTGAGGCGTTGCATTTTGCGGCAAAGACGGCGCATTGAATGACGAAGCCGTCTGCGGCTTCGGGCGGTCGGGGACAGTCTGACGCCGGTGCTGTCCGTTGCCGCTCGGCAGGTAACGGTTGTACATCCTCAGCCGCCTCCTTTCCCGCCCAAAATGCCGTAGTTGCGCAGGGCGTAGCCCGCCAGATGCGAAATGCGCGCGAGCTGAATGGCGCGGTCGAGTTTTTCGCGCCGCTCCGGGGCAAGATAGGGCTTGAGCGCCGAAAGCAGCGCCTCCTGCTTGCCGTCGGCGCGCTGCGCCTGCTGCATGAGCTGCATCATCGATTGCAGCATTTCCGGGTCGAGCGGCGGCGCGGAGGTCGGCGTCTCCGGCGGCTGAAGCCCGAACGACTGTGCCATCGAGAGGATCTGCGCCATGCGCTCCGGGTCGTTCAGGATTTCATTGAGTTGGGATTCCAGACCCTCCGTGCCGATCACCTACTTCCTGTTGATTTTTTGCAGCAGAGCACTTGCCTCCGGCGTATCGACGAGCGGCTGAAGCAGTGCCTTTGCCGCGGCGGTATCGCCGTTTTGAAACGCCTGCGCCGCCGCCTTGAGCGAGCTTCCGTCGCGCGAAAGAAGCGCAAGAAGCTGTTTTCCCTCGGCTGAGCCGAGCACGCGCCGCGCGTCTTCGGCGCTGAACGGAATTTTTGGCGAATTGTCTTTCACGGTGATTGCCTCCTAAACCGGAATCTGTTATAATATTCTATGCACAAAATCGGGAAAGGGTGAAACCATGAAGCTGCTGATTTTCTCGGATTCGCACGGCGAGCAGGAGTCGATGCGCATTGCCGTCCGCCGCGAACGACCGGACGCCGTCCTCCACCTCGGCGACCACGCCGCAGACGCGTTCGAGCTGGCACAGGAATTTTTCGCGCTCCCGGTCAGCTATGTGCGCGGCAACTGCGACTATTCGTTCCCGCCCTGCGCGGAAACGTATCTGCGCGATTTGCAGGGCGTGCGCGTGTTTGCCGCCCACGGGCACCGCTTCGGCGTGAAAAACGGACTGCTTCGGTTCTGCCTTGCGGCGCAGGAGCAGGGCGCGGGGCTTGCCCTTTTCGGACACACGCACAGCCCGCTGTGCGAGCGGCGCGGAGACCTCTGGCTGCTCAATCCGGGCGCATGCGGCGGACGGATCCCGACCTACGGCGTCGCCGTGCTGCAAGACGGCACGGTGCAATGCCGAATTCGTGAGGTTTATGAGGAGGAATTCAAATGATCTTAGCGGTAGACATCGGCAATACCAACATTGTTCTCGGCGGCATCGAGGGCGCGGCCATCCGCTTCGAGGCGCGGATGGCGACTGACCTCATCAAGACCTCCGACCAATACTGCGCAGAGCTGAAAACGATGCTCAGCCTGTTTGAGGTCGCGCCGTCGCAGATCGACGGAAGCATCGTCTCATCAGTCGTGCCGCCGGTGCTCAATTCGTTCCGCACGGCGATCCGCAAGCTGACGGGAAAAAGCTGTCTCGTCGTCGGCCCGGGCATCAAAACGGGGCTGAACATCCGCATGGACAACCCCGCCGAGGTCGGAAGCGACCTGATCGTGGCGGCGGTGGCGGCAATCGCACAGTACGGCGCGCCGCTTCTGCTCGTGGACATGGGCACGGCGACGACCATCACCGCCATTGATGAAAGCGGCGCATTCGTCGGCGGCTGCATCTGCCCCGGCGTGAAGATCTCGATGGAAGCGCTGACCGGCAGAACGGCGCAGCTTCCCGGCATCAGTCTCGACGAACCGCAGCGCGCCATCGGCAAAAACACCCGTGACTGCATGCGCAGCGGCATCATGCTCGGCGCGGCGGCGATGCTCGACGGTCTGCTCGACCGCATGGAGGCGGAGCTGGGCTGCGCAGTCAAGGTGATCGTCACGGGCGGCATCTCGAAATTCGTCACGCCTCTGTGCCGCCGCGAGCTGATCTATGACCGCAGCCTGATGCTGCACGGTCTGCAAATCCTCTATGCGCGCAACGCAAAATAGAAATCGGAGGTAACATCATGACCACATTCACGGAGTTTGAGTATCCCTCCAAGGGCGGCGACGTCATCCACGCCTATCGCTGGGCGCCGGAGGGCAAGCCGATCGCCGTCATGCAGCTCGTTCACGGCATCGCCGAGCACATGCTGCGCTATGACGGCTTCGCGCGCCGGCTCAACGCTCGGGGCGTTCTGGTCGTTGCGGAAGATCACATGGGGCACGGCAAGTCCGGCGGCGAGCGGATGTATTTTTCCGCATGGGCGGAGGCGGTCGACGACACCTACGCCCTGCTGCGCCGCACGCACGAGGAATTCCCCGACGTGCCGTATTTCCTGTTCGGGCACAGCATGGGCTCGTTCATGGCGCGCACGCTGCTCTTCCGCTATCCGCAGGCAGGGCTGCGCGGGGCGGTCATCTGCGGCACGGGCTGGCAGCCGGCGCCGGTGCTTCTCGCCGGACGCATGCTCTGCGCGCTGGAAAAGCGCCGTCTGGGCGCGACGAAGCACAGTCCGCTGCTGGAAAAGCTGATGTTCGGCGCGTATAACGCCAAGTTCAAGGACGCACAGACGCCGAACGACTGGATCTGCGCGCGCCGCGAGACAGTCGACCGCTATGTCGAAGACCCGCTGTGCGGCGAGCCGGTGACGGTTGGGCTGGCGCAGGAGTTGATGCGCGGGCTGACCATGATCCAGAAGCGCGGTAACCGCGCCGCAATGCCGAAAGACCTGCCCGTGCTGTTCGTCGCGGGGGAATCCGACCCCGTCGGCAGCATGGGAAAGGGCGTGAAAAAGACGGCGGAAAAGTTCCGCGCCGTCGGCATGCAAAACGTTACATTGCGTCTGTTCCACGGTCGCCACGAGATCCTGAACGAGGAGAATTCCAACGAAGTGCAGGAAGAAATCTGGCAA
This sequence comes from uncultured Oscillospiraceae bacterium, assembly GCA_964425295.1. Lineage (GTDB taxonomy): Bacteria > Bacillota > Clostridia > Oscillospirales > Oscillospiraceae > JAZOXB01. The sequence goes on from CAYRMX010000031.1 coordinate 7,124, forward strand.
TTTTTGGAGAAATTACTCTAATTTGTTACTTTTTTGTAATTATTTTTGTCGGAATCACTTGTTATATGTCACTAAAAGCTTGACGAACCGTAATTCTTCTGTTACAATGTGCTTGACATAATTCCGACAGGAGTGAAACCATGAAACGAACGATTCTCAGCATTTTGCTGATGATTTGCCTGTTTGCGGGGCTGGCGCAGCCGGTTCTGGCAACGGAGCCTGCGGACGCTGCGCAGGAAACGGCTTCTCCCCGGACCGTCAAGCCGTCAGCGCGGACAATCCCTGCCGGTCAGACTTACACGGTCAGCGCCGAGGGCGTCGCGTTCATCAACGAGATGATGTCGGACAGCTACGGCGGCACGAGCCAGCTCGCCGGCGCAGAAAGCAGCGTCAACGCATTCATCACGAAATATTCCCTCGCCATCACGCAGCATCAATTCGACGCGCTGGTCGACCTCGTGATGGCTTACGGCGGGACGATCCTCACCTCCGGCTACCGCTGCGAGAAGCTCATCTCCACCGGCGGCTACACCGACGCCGAGCTTGCAAGCGCATTTTGCGCATGGGTCAAGTCCGCAAGCGGCTTTTCCGAGCAGATGCTCGCACGCCGTCTGCGCGAGCTGAAGCTGTTTCTCTACGGCAGCTACAGCGGCAATTGCCCTGCCGGCTTCCGCTACCTCGTCTTCCACGCCAACGGCGGCACGCTCGACGACAACACCGTCCTGTGCTACACCATCGACAGCCCCTACAGCGCGCTCCCGACTGCCTCGCGCGACGGCAAGGTCTTTGCCGGATGGTTCACGGCGGCAACGGGCGGCATGCAGGTGCGCGAAACCGACGTTGTGACGCAGAATCAAACCGTCTACGCGCAGTGGAAAGACCTGCAAGCACCGACCGAAGCCACCGCCGCACCCACGGAAACGACCGAGCCCGAACCGGAAGAAGAACCGGTCTCGTTCGTCGACGTTCCGGAGAGCGCATGGTTCTATGCGCCGGTCACGAAAGCGGCGTCGCTCAAGCTGTTTCAGGGCATGAGCGCAACGGAGTTCATGCCCAACGAAACGACCACCCGCGCGATGATCGTCACGGTGCTCCACCGCCTGAGCGGTTCGCCCGCATCGACGGCCACCGCGCCCTTTACCGACATGGCGGCGGGGAGCTGGTATGCCGCGCCGCTCAACTGGGCGTATGAAAAGAAGATCGTCGGCGGCATCACGGCAACCTACTTCGGCGTCGACGAAAACGTGACGCGCGAGCAACTCACGACCATGCTCTTCCGCTATGCAAGGGCGATGGGGCTGGACACCTCCGCGCGGAAAGAACTCTCTGCGTTCTCCGACGCCTCGCGCGTGATGGACTACGCCAAGGACGCCATGCGCTGGGCAGTCGCCACGGGCATCGTCAACGGCGACAACGGCAGACTCTATCCGCAGAATAACGCGACCCGCGCCGAGTGCGCAAAGATGATCGTCGTCTTCCGCGACTGGCTCGCCACGGCAAATGCCGCGCCGAATGAACCGTCTGAGCCGTCGACGCCGACGATCGACCCTTCGATCAAGCCGGCGCTCCCGACGCTCAAGACCTCGGAGGCGGGCATTCAGTTCATCAAGGATCACGAGGGCTTCCTCAAATACGCCGTCTGGGATTACAGCCAGTACAGCATCGGCTACGGCACGCGCTGCGAAAAGGACGAATTCCCCAACGGCATCACCGAGGAGGAGGCCGACTACCGCCTGCGCGTCATGCTCGCGGGCTTTGAAAAAACGGTCGACGCCCTGCTCGCCAAGTCGAGCGTCTCGCACACGCAGGCGCAGTATGACGCCATCATCAGCTTCACGTTCAACCTCGGTCAGCAGTGGATGTACTCGAACTACACGGTCTATCAGTACATCATGAACGGCGGCTATACCGAGCTGCAATTCGTCAACACGATGGGCGCTTGGATCAACGCCGGCGGCGAAGCGCTCGACGGTCTGGCAAAACGCCGCATCGACGAGGCAAACCTCTATTTGAACGGCGAATATGCCCTCGGCAGCCGCAAATATCAGCGCGTCGTCTTTTACACGAACGGTGGCAGCTTCGGCTCGAAGAGCAACGGCACGCCGATCACCTCGGACTATTTCTATTATAAGAGCGCCGACCCGTTCGGCTGGCTTCCCTCCGCGCCGACCCGCGAGGGCTATCGCTTCCTCGGCTGGTTCGATAAACCGAGCGGCGGCACGCAGTTCACGGAATCGTCGTATCCGTCGACCGCAGTGAGCAAGCTGTTCGCCCATTGGGAGGAGCTTCCGCCCGAAACCACGGCAGACCCCTCTGATCCCACCGAACCAACCGCCCCCGGCACAACAAGCACCGCAAATGCAGCCCAATAACCACCACCACCCCGACATCGTCGGGGTGGTGCTTTTTGAAAATTGTTATTGAACCTGTGGAGAAAAGAGGGTAAAATAGGAAGAGAGAACGGTAAGCGCAAGCGGAACGGGAAAACGGTGAGACGGAGGAGCGGAATTTGAGAACATATCGTTTGACACTGAGCTATGACGGCACGCGGTATCGCGGGTGGCAGCGACTTGCCGGAGAGGACAGGACGGTGCAGGGGCGCGTGGAGGCGGCGCTGTCCGAGATCTTCGGTACGCCGATCGAGATCGACGGCAGCGGCAGGACGGACGCAGGCGTACACGCCTGCGGGCAGGTCGCATCGTTTCATGCGCCGGAGCGCCCGCTGAAATCGGTTTTGGCGCAGCTTCGCCATATTCTCCCGGAGGACATCGGCGCGCTCTCGCTGGAATATGCGCCGGAGCGCTTTCACGCCCGTCTGTCCGCGACGGAGAAAACCTACGTCTACCGCGTCTGGAACAGCGAAACGCCGGACGTGTTTGCCCGCCGCTACCGCGTGCGCATGGCGCAGCCGCTGAACATTGAAAGCATGCGGGAGGCGGCGGCGCTGCTGGTCGGGACGCACGATTTTTCGACCTTTTGCGGCAACCGACACCTGAAAAAATCCCCGGTGCGCACGCTCTACCGCCTGCGCATCGACCGCGACGGCGAGGAAGTGCGCTTTTCCCTGACGGCGGACGGCTTTTTGCAGCACATGGTGCGCATTCTGGTCGGCACGCTGCTGGAAATCGGCATGGGAAAGCGTGCGCCGGGCGACATTCCCGCCCTGTTTGCGGCGCGGGAGCGGGCGCTCGCCGGAGAAACTGCGCCGGCAAAAGGACTTTGCCTGATGGAGGTACGATACGAATGAACATTCAGATTTTCGGAAAATCAAAGTGCTTCGACACGAAAAAGGCGGAGCGCTACTTCAAGGAGCGCCGCATTAAGGTGCAGAACATCGATCTGCTGCGCTACGGGATGTCGAACGGAGAGTTCGAGAGCGTCCTGCGCGCGGTCGGCGGGGTCGACAAGCTGATCGACTGGGAGAAAAAGTCACCGGAGATCGATCTTTTGCGCTATACCGATGACCCGCGTGCACGGGAGGACAAGCTGTTCGACCACCCGGAGCTGATGAAAACGCCGGTCGTCCGCAACGGGAAGCGCGCCACAGTGGGCTATTGCCCGGAGATCTGGAAGCAATGGGAGGAAGAAGCATGAATTACCGTCTTGCCGGAAAAGTGAAGCGCGGGTGCTATGCCGTCACGGTGGTGCTCGCGGTGTTGTCGATTTTGTTCCCCGCGGCGAAGCTTCCGCTGCTGATCGCCGCGTTTGCCGCGATGGTTGCGGGGCTTGCCGTGCAAATGGCGTATTACCGCTGCCCGCACTGCAAGGCGGCGCTTCCCGCCAACGCGCCCCTGCCCGAAACCTGCCCGAAGTGCCAGATGAAGTTAAAATGACTCGTTACATCACCATCCCGCCGCAGGTCGCGCAACTTTTGAACCGCCTGAATGCGGCGGGCTTTGCCGCCTACGCCGTCGGCGGCTGCGTGCGAGACAGTCTGCTGGGCAATGTGCCGAAGGACTGGGACATCTGCACGTCCGCCGCGCCGGAGGAAACGGCTGCCTGCTTTTCCGACCTGCGAACCGTGCTGACGGGCGCAAAATACGGCACGGTGACGGTGCTGTTTGACGGCGATGCGTATGAAATCACGACGTTCCGCGCCGAGAGCGGCTATTCCGACAGTCGCCATCCCGACGCCGTTCGCTTCCTGCCCTCGCCGGAGGGCGACCTTGCCCGCCGCGACTTGACGGTCAACGCGATGGCGGCGGACGTCCGCGGCGCAGTGACCGATCTGTTCGGCGGGCTGGACGACCTGCAAAACGGCGTCATCCGCTGCGTCGGGCGCGCCGAGGCGCGTTTTTCCGAGGATGCGCTGCGCATTTTGCGCGCGCTGCGCTTTGCTTCGACGCTGGGCTTTTCCGTCGAAAACGAGACGGCGGCGGCAATCCACGCGCTGCGCGGGCGGCTGACGGCGGTCGCGCCGGAGCGGCTGCACAAGGAGCTGTGCGGGTTGCTTTGCGGAACGCATGCCGCGGCGGTCGCGCGGGAATTTTCCGACGTGCTGTGCGTCCTCATCCCGGAGCTTGCGCCCTGCGTCGGCTTTCGGCAGTACAATCCGCACCACACCCTCGACGTCTGGGAGCACACGCTTGCCGCGCTCGACGCCGTCGAGCCGGAGGAAAATCTGCGGCTGGCTGCGCTGCTGCACGATGTCGGCAAGCCTGCTGCGTTCACGCCGGACAAGCAGCTCGTCGGGCATTTTTACGGGCACGCGATCATCGGCGCGGCGCTGACGGAGCGCATTTTGCGCCGGCTTCGCTTCGACGGCGAGACGCTGCGAACGATCACGGAGCTGGTGCGCGCGCACGACTGCCTCTATCAGCCGCTCGGCGAGCGGCGAATTCGGCGGCTTTTGTCCCGTTACGGTGAGCCGATGCTGCGCATGCTCATCCGTCTGCAACGCGCCGACCGTTTGGGAAAATGCGCCGAGCCGCACGAACCGATTGAGCGCGACACGCGTGAGGCAGAGCGACTGCTGGAGGCTGTGCTCGCCCGCGACGACTGCTTCTCCCTTGCGCAGCTTGCGCTCTCCGGCAATGATCTTCTCGCCCTCGGCATTCCGCAGGGCAGGCAGATCGGGCGGCTGCTGAACGCGCTTCTCGACGCGGTGCTCTCCGGCGAAGTGAAAAACGAGCGGAGCGAACTTGTGAAATATGCACAAAAACTCCGTGAGATTTCGGAAAACAATTGACACTAACATGAATTCGGACTATAATTCTATATTACAAGGAAAGGAGGCTGCCTCATGAAACACTTTGTCATGAAAGGGAACATTTGTTACAGCGGCGATGCCGACCACATTCGCCTCTTTCCCGCGAGCTACCTCGTCTGCGAGGACGGCGTCAGCGCCGGTGTGTTTGAAACGCTCCCCGATCGCTATGCGGCGCTCCCGCTGCTCGACTACGGCGACCGCCTCATCCTCCCCGGTCTGATCGATCTTCATGTCCATGCGCCGCAGTTTGCGTTCCGCGGGCTGGGAATGGACATGGAGCTGCTCGACTGGCTCAACACCTATACCTTTCCCGAGGAGGCAAAATACGCCGACCTGTCCTACGCCGACCGCGCGTATTCGCAGTTTGCCGACCATCTGCGCCGCAGCGCCACGACCCGTGCGGCGGTTTTCGCCACGATGCACGTCCCCGCGACGATGCTTTTGATGGAAAAACTGGAGCATGCGGGGCTGGTTTCCTGCGTCGGCAAGGTCAACATGGACCGCAACTGCCCCGACTACCTCTGCGAGCAGAGCGCGGAGCAGTCCGTCGCGGAGACGGAGCGCTGGGTCTGCGCCGTGCGGGATCGCTTTGCCAACACCCGCCCGATCCTGACGCCGCGCTTCATTCCCTCGTGCTCGGACGATCTGCTGCGCGGACTGCGCGGGCTGGTCGAGCGCTACCGGCTGCCCGTGCAGAGCCATCTGTCCGAAAATTTCGGTGAGATCGCATGGGTCGGGGAGCTTTGCCCCGGCACGCGGTTCTACGGCGAGGCGTATGACCGCTTCGGGCTGTTCGGCGGCGACCATCCGTGCATCATGGCGCACTGCGTCCATTCCTCGGACGAAGAGCTTGCCCTGATGAAGAAAAACGGCGTCCATGTGGCGCATTCGCCGCTCTCCAACTCCAATCTTGCCTCCGGCGTCGCGCCGATCGCAAAGTTTTTGGACGAGGGCGTGCATGTCGGGCTTGCTACGGACGTGGCGGGCGGCGAATCGGAGAACCTGCTGCGCAATCTGGCACACGCGATTCAGGCTTCGAAGCTCCGCTGGCGGCTGTTTGACCAGTCGGTGCGTCCGCTTTCGGTCGACCGCGCGTTCTACCTTGCCACGCTCGGCGGCGGCAGCTTCTTCGGCAAGGTCGGCGGCTTCGACGCGGGCTATGA
>CAYRMX010000032.1:0-13249 GCA_964425295.1 uncultured Oscillospiraceae bacterium
AACGTCTCATTCCACCGATTCATTCTTTGTCCAGTTTTCAGGGTATATCCCCTGAACAGTGAGAGTCAAAGTGATTTCTAATCTGTTCGCCAGCGAACACATTTACTTTTCACTCTTCACTTTTACTTCGTTTGCAAAGCAAATGATTTATCCGCCTTAGCTCAGTTGGTACACTCGCCGTAGCGAGCGTGTCGAGCGCAACCGCGAAGCGGCTTTTGGCGTTCGACGGAGCAATTTTGCGAACAGGCAACGCAAGCGGTCGGTAGCTGAAATATCTGCCGATTTCATATCCGCCCTTAGCTCAGTTGGTAGAGCAACTGACTCTTAATCAGTGGGTCCCCGGTTCGAGTCCGTGAGGGCGGACCATTCCATATCAGTGCATGCTAAATCCCCTTGATATCAAGGGGATTTGGTTTTTTGCTTTTTTGCGGGCAAATGTTATACTGCGCCAACGGGTCGATGTGGGCATTGAACCCCTACATGGCTTTGTTTGATAGTTCCTACGCGCGGCGGAGTAAGCCCACGTCCAACGTTTTTTTTGCTGACCGCAAGAGCTGCGGGCTGCCCACAGCCCGCCCTATGGGTAGTTTCTAATCGCTAAAATGACTAGTTCTGCTCTGCGGAGCGTTGCACGTTTGTTTCAGCGCCGGTGCGTGCGGTGGCGACGGGTGCGGGTAGGGCTCGTAGGAGCTGTGGAGCTGCCGGTGGATGCCGAATTCGAGTGGGAATCCGAGAACGTGGAATCCGCGGGATTTTCGGTGTGTTCACTGAGGAGATCGTCGCCAAGGTCGCCGAGGTCGCGGTCGGTCGGGTCATCCTCGCGGTTCGTGCCGTGGCTTCCGTTTGTGTTGTCGTTGCCGCTTTCGGGGCGGCTGACATCCGACGATGGGTCGTTTGCACCGCCTTCTGTTGTGAGAACGGTCGGCTTGACGGTCGTGGGGGCGTCGGTGATTCTTCCACCCTTGTCCTCGGAGACGTTGCCCTTATCCGTGCAGCCGGAGAGCAGGAGCAGTCCCAGCGCTAAAATCAGAATCAATGATCGCTTCATGATGTTCCTCCTGTTGTGTTCGTTGCGCGGTTAGCATTCCACTTGAGGCAGAAAACATACAAGTTTTTTTCGAAATCGGTCAAAAAGGATTGATTTGCGGGCGGAGAGACTGTATAATAGACGGAGAATGCTATACGGGCGCCGACGTTTCCGCAATCGGTTCGCGGAGAATGCCGTTGCGCTTGCTCTTCGCGTGAACACTAAAATACAAAAAGGGAGATCCATCATGAAAAAATTGACCGTCAAAAAGGGTGCGCAGTGCATGGCGTGCCTCGAGTGTGTGCAGGCCTGCTCGCAGGCGTTCTTCAAGGAATTCCATCAGGACAAGTCCTGCGTGAAGATCGTTGAGCGCGCGGGCAAAGTGCGCCCGATGACCTGCGTGCAGTGCGGCAAGTGCGCTGTGGCCTGTGAGCACGGCGCTATCACGCAGAACCCGAAGACCGGTGTGTACATGATCAACAAAAAGCTCTGCGTCGGCTGCGGCAAGTGCAAGGATGCCTGCCCGTTCGGTGTCATCGTCTATGAGCCGGAGATGACCAACGCTGCCAAGTGCATCGCCTGCGGTATCTGCGTCAAGGCGTGCCCGATGGAGATCCTGGAGATCACCGAAAGCTAAAACGCTCTATGCGTAAAACGGAAAAAGTGCCGGGTGAGAAACCCGGCACTTTTTCGGCAAGCAACAAAAGCGAAAGGAGTCAACCCATGATCTCAGTACATAACAAAACATTTTGCTTGCAGGGAAAGAACTATTCCTATGTATTCTACATTAGCCGCGAGGGCTATCTGCTCAACTTCCATTTCGGCAAGCGGATCGTCCCTGCCGACTATTCCGGCGAGGAGCATTTGCTGCTTGAGCCGTACCCGGTGCTGCGCGGCGAGAAGATGCACCAGAATCTTTCGGCTTATCCGCAGGAATACCCGACCTACGGGCGGCTGGATATGCGCGCTCCGGCGCTGGAGATCGTAAACGGCTTCGGCAACTGCGTCACCGATCTGCATTTCAAGGAATATCGGATTCTCGAAAACGAGACGCCGGAGCTGACGGGCATGCCCGGTGTGTTTGTAAACGACGGAAAATGCGACACCTTGCAGATTACGTTGGAAGATTCGGCGGCGCAGATCGAGGTGCTGCTGAATTACGTTGTGTTTGAGGAGAGCGACATTCTGGTGCGCAATGCCGTCGTGAAGAACTGCTCGAATGCTGCCGTGCGACTGACGAAGGCGTATTCGTTCAACATCGATCTTCCGATCGGCGCATACGACCTGATCTCGTTTTCCGGCGACTGGGGGCGGGAGAGACGGCTTGAACGCACGACCCTGCATCAGGGCACGACCACGGAAATCGCCGACAACACCGGCAGAAGTACCCGCTGGAACAATCCATTCGTGATGGTTTGCAGCCGCGACTGCGGCGAGGAGCACGGCGAGGTCTACGGTTTCAACCTCATCTACAGTGGAAGCCACTCCACGCAGCTTGCGATGGACACGTCCGACCATCTGCGGGTGCATCAGGGCATTTCGCCGCAGAACTTCCAATGGGAACTGCTGCCGGGCGCGTCCTTTGAGACGCCGCAGTCCATGATCGCTTACTCTGCAAGCGGCTTTGGGGCGCTTTCCAGAGATTACCACCGCTTCATGAAGCAACACCTCATGCGTAGCACGCATGTATTCCGCGAGCGCCCGGTGCTCATCAACAGTTGGGAGAGCTTTTATTTCGATTTTGACGAGGAAAAGCTGCTTGCGCTGGCGAAGACGGCGAAAAAGGCGGGCGTGGAGCTGTTCGTCCTCGACGACGGCTGGTTCAAGGGGCGCAACAGCCCGAAGTCCTCGCTCGGCGACTGGCAGGCGGATAAAACCAAGCTGCCCGACGGGCTGCGTGGGCTTGCCGAAAAGCTGAATGCCGTCGGGCTGCAATTCGGTCTGTGGCTGGAGCCGGAGATGATCTCCCCGGATTCCGACCTCTATCGGGCGCACCCGGACTGGGCGGTGCGCTGCCCGCAGCTTGAGCCGATTCAGGTGCGCTTTCAGTATACGCTCGACCTGACAAAGGACGAGGTGCTGGACTACGTTCTCGCTGCAGTGTCCGACGTTTTGGACAACGCCAACATCACCTATGTCAAGTGGGACATGAACCGCTTCATCGCCGATGTGCCGCGCCCCGGCTATCTGCACGAATACACGCTGGCGTATTACAAGCTCCTGCGCACGCTGACGGAAAAATATCCGAATGTGCTGTTTGAGGGCTGTGCTTCGGGCGGCGGACGCTACGACGCCGGCGCGCTTGCCTACACCCCGCAGATTTGGACGAGCGACGACACCGACGCCATGATGCGCCTGAAAATCCAGTATTCGACCTCGTTTGCCTATCCGCTCAGCGCCATCAGCAACCACGTTAGCGCCGTGCCCAACCACCAGACGAACCGCGTCACCTCGCTCGAAACGCGCGGAAACGTCGCTTACGCAGGGATCTTCGGCTATGAACTGGACATGACCAAGATGACCGAGGCGGAGCTGGAAGAACTGCGGGCGCAGACGGCGCTGGCAAAGAAAATCCAGCCGCTGGTGCTCGACGGCGAATTCTACCGCCTGCGCAGTCCGTATGAGAGCAACGAATGTGCATGGGCAGTGGTCAGCCCGGACGGAAGCAGCGCTTTCGTGCTTTGCAGCCGCATCATGACGGTCATCACCCGCAAGCGCTACTATGACGCACGCATCCGCCTCAAGGGACTGGACGAAAATGCAACCTATCGAGACGTCCTGCATGATGTGGAATACAGCGGCGCGCTGCTTATGAACCGCGGCATCACCATCGACTATCCCATCGAGGACTTTGCGACCCACGCAATGCTGCTCGAACGCCTTTGAACGCTTTCCCGACGCAGAACCGTGAGAACGACAATCTGTTCTTGACAAAGGTTTTTCACTATGTTAAACTAAATGTGTAGCACAAAATGCGACAAAAAGCGGTGCTACATCAACTGAGAGGAGAAGAAAAATGGACAACAATTACAACTACAATCCCGTGCAGCCCGAAGCTCCGAAGACCAACACAATGGCGATCGGCGCTCTGGTTTGCGGCGTCCTGGCAGTCATTCTGTCGCTGATCTCGACGATCTACACCTGCGTTATCGCCCTTGTTCTGGGTATTGTGGGCATCGTTCTCGGTGCAAAGGGCATGAAGGTCGCCAAAACGACCGGCACCGGCAACGGTCTGGCAATCGGCGGTCTCGTCTGCGGCATCATCGGCACGGTGTTTGCGTTCGCTGTCTTCGCATGCGTCGCTTACGCTCTGTGCGTCTACAGCAGCTTCCTCGGCGGACTGGCGAGCCTCGCCTGATCGACTGAACCGCAAAATCTCTGCTTGTCATTTTCCGGCGCTGCGGCGCGGCTCGGATGGGTCGCGCCCCGCGCCGAATGGCATAGCAGAGCTTTTTTTGGAGAATTTGCCATGATCCCTACCTTTCAACTCTTCGGCAGACCGATGACGATTTATACCGTTTTGGTGCTTGTCGGTGTGTTGGGCACGCTGTTTTGCGTGTACCGCATTGCAAAAATGAATGCCCTTGATGAGATCGAGGTGCTTTACATGACGCTGATCGCGTTCGCGGCGGCGGCGATTGGCGGAGCGCTGCTCTACGGTCTGACGAACATTGAGCTGCTGATGTTGCTGCTGCGGAATCTCGACAAGATAGAGTCGTTCGGGCAGCTTTTGCAGTACCTCGGCGCGATTTTCGGCGGCTCGGTGTTTTACGGCGGGCTGATCGGCATGCTTTTGACGTCGCTGGTCTATGTGCGAAAAAAACGTCTGAGCGCGCGTTACCTGGATGTTGTGGCGCTCGGTATTCCGATGTTCCACACCGTCGGGCGCATCGGCTGCTTTTTGGGCGGCTGTTGCTTCGGTATGGAGTCGGAATTCGGCTTTGTGTACCATCATTCGCCCATTGCGGAGGCGAATGGCGTGCGGCGGCTTCCGGTGCAGCTATTTGAAGCGGCGTTCAATCTGCTGCTGTGCCTGACGCTTTATCGGCTGTTTCGCAGGAAACTGTGGAGGGGTTGGCTGCTGCACCTTTATCTGCTGGCGTATCCGGTGTTCCGCTTCGTCATCGAATTTTTCCGCGGCGACGCCTATCGCGGGTTTGTTTGGGGGCTTTCGACCTCGCAGTGGATCTCGCTTTTGCTGCTTGCGGTCAACGGCGGCGTGTTTGCAGTCCGTGTTCGGAAACAAAAACCGACGGCGTGAGCGGCGCTGTGCCATGTGAATCAAAATTGTTTTTCGGGGACACCGCTCTTGAAGTGAGCCCCAAAGCTTAGACAAAATTTAATATTAAGCTGCTTGTGAATGAGTTCGGTATTGCCCCGGACTCATTCCTTTGAATTTTAGAGCAATTCTCGCGATTGCTGCACAGGGCGGCTGGGGGGCATGTTATTACACTGTACACGTTTTTACGGCGGATTCTGCGGTTATTGGGGCGTGGCGCGGATTTTCAGTTGAGAAATTGAAAACGGTGTGGTACAATAAGAAAAAATGTAACGGAGGTATGTCACATGGCAGAAACCAAGAAGATCCCGGAACGTTCCGAAATCCGCGAGCAGGACAAGTGGGCAATCCATGACATCTATGCGACGGACGAGCTGTGGGAGGCCGATCTGGAAAAGGCAAAGGCGCTCACGCCGCGTATTGCCGCTTTTGCGGGCAAGCTGGGGCAGTCTGCGCAGGAGCTTCTGGATTATATGAAGCTTCAGGAGGAGATCGCCCTGCTTGCCGACGCTCTCGGCAACTACGCCATGCGCCGCTCGGACGAGGACGCCCGCGTTTCGAAGTATCAGGCGATGGTCGGTCAGCTCATGAGCACCTATGTCGGGCTGAATGCGGCAGCCAGCTTCGCAACGCCCGAGATCATGGCGATTGAGGACGAGACGATGGAGAAATTCTATGCCGAGCAGCCGGAACTGGAGCGTTATCGCCGCGCGCTGAACGACATTCGCCGCCGCCGCGCGCACGTCCTGACGCCCGCCGAGGAAAAGCTGCTGGCGGCAGCCGGTGAGATGGCGAATGCGCCGGACACCATTTACGGTATGTTCAACGACGCCGACGTGACTTTCCCCGACGCCGTGGACAGCGAGGGCAACCGTCACCCGCTCTCGCAGGGCACTTTCATTTCCTACATGGAAAGCCCCGACCGCGCGCTGCGCAAGAGCGCGTTTGAAAACCTCTACCACACCTACGGCAGCTACAAAAACACCATTGCAGCCGTCCTTTCCGCGCAGGTCAAGCAGCTTCAGTTCTTTGCGCAGGCGAGAAAGTACGGCTCTTCGCTCGAAGCGTCCCTCGACGCGACGAACGTGCCGACGGCGGTCTACACAAACCTCATCGAAGCCGTTCACAAGAACATGGACAAGATGCACCGCTATGTCGATCTGCGCAAGAAGCTCCTCGGCGTAGACGAGCTGCACTTCTACGACGTCTACACCCCGCTGGTCGACGACGTGGACAAAAAGGCGAACATCGAGGACGCCAAGAAGCTGGTGCTCGAGGCGGTCAAGCCTCTCGGCGAGGAATACGGCAAGGTGCTCAAGCAGGGCTTCGAGAGCCGCTGGATCGACGTCTATGAAAACGCCGGCAAGCGCTCCGGCGCGTATTCCGCGGGCGCGAAAGTGCATCCGTTCGTTCTCATGAACTACACCGGCACGCTCGACAGCCAGTTTACGCTCGCACACGAGATGGGCCACGCGATGCACTCCTACCTCTCCAATCACAACCAGAATCCGCTCGACGCGGACTATGTCATTTTCGTTGCGGAGGTCGCTTCGACCTGCAACGAGGCGCTGATGATGGAATACCTGCTCGGCAAGACCACGGACAAGAAAGAGCGCGCGTACCTCATCAACTATTTCCTTGAGCAGTTCCGCACGACGCTCTACCGCCAGACGATGTTCGCGGAGTTCGAGCTGAACATCGGCAAGATGGCGCAGGAGGGCACGAGCCTGACGCCTGACGTCCTCAACGAGGAATACCGCCGCCTGAACCACCTCTATTTCGGCGACAACATCGTCCTCGACGACGAGATCGCGATGGAATGGATGCGCATTCCGCATTTCTACTATAATTATTACGTCTTCCAGTACGCCACCGGCTTCTCCGCAGCCATTGCGCTGTCCCGCCGCATTCTGCGCGAGGGCGAGCCGGCGGTCAAGGATTACCTCGGCTTCCTCTCCGGCGGCTGCTCGAAGAGCCCGATCGACCTGCTCAAGGGCGCGGGTGTCGACATGAGCACGACCCGACCGGTCGAAGAAGCACTGGCGCTGTTCGGCGAGCTGATCGACGAGATGGAAGCGCTGATGCAGGAGTAAATCCATGCCGGAGCTGTTCATCCCGACGCTGCACACCTTTGAAAACAACAATATTTTCACCGGGAGCTGCGGCGCACTGCGCTTTCGGATCGCTCCGCAGGTCGTGATGGCGACGCCCAAAGAGGTCGACCTCGCGGCGAGCAGCATGTTGTGCGAATTCTGGCACGGCGAAAAGTGCTATGAGCTGAGCGAAATGGAGGCATCGCGCACGTTTCCGATGTCTGCCGAGGGGCGTGCGGACATGAAAGCATGGCTGGAAAATGCCCTGACGGAACAATAGACCAAAGCGCCATCCGGAAAAAACTTCCGGATGGCGCTTGTGTTTCCAATCATTCCTCCACGGTGGGGAAAGCGGATTCCTTGAGCCGCTCGCGCTTGGTCAGGAGGCGTTCGTAGATCGACTGGCTGACGCGGTCGTAATAATTGCTCTCATAGAGCGTGATGGCGTCGTCGGCGTCGAGTACGGCGTAGCGCGGAGATGCGCCCTCACCGCGGTCAACGGCGGCGATGGCGCGGTGATCGATCTCGCCGATCGTGGTCTTGCCGGTCTTCCGGTTTTTGCACACTTCCACCTCTACGAGCAGCGAGAGGTTACAATCGCCCTCGCCCGCGGCGCAAAAATCGCCCAGACCGTAGGCGATGACGACCTCTTTTTCGGAGTCGTCCGCCATTGTGACGGTGCGGCGCTCGACCGGACCGACGCGGTGCGAATGCGAGCCGAGAATGACGTCGACGCCGTTGCGGATGAGCAGGTTGGCGATGCTTTCCTGCGAGGAGCTGATCTCGCTGACGTTTTCGCTGCCCCAGTGCAGCGCGGCGACGATCAGGTCGGGGTCTTGCGCCTTTGCCGCGTCGAGGACGGAGACAATGCCGGAAGTGTCGATGTCTTCATAGTTTGAGGTATAGTCGCTGTAAAGCAGGTTGACGCACGACGCATTCGACTCCGGCAAGCCGAGCCCGCCCAGCCCCTTGGTAAAGGCGACAAAGGCGATGCGGATGCCGTTGACCTCGCGGATGCAGACCTGATTCTTCTGCCGATCCTGCGCGCTTTCGTAAGTGCCGAGGGGCTGCATGCCATGGTCGGAGATGACGGAGCGTGTGCGCAGCATGCCGGAAATGCCGCTGTGGATGCTGAACGAATTGGCGGTTTGAAGCAGGTCAAACCCGGCGGCGGCGAGCGTGTCGGCGAGAGCGTCGGGGTAGCTGCCGTTCTCCTGCGAATAGGACGTGGCGGTGAAATTGCCCTCAAAATTGCCGATCGTGATGTCCGCGACGCCCGTCGTGGGGACGATGGCGGCGAACTGGTCGGTAAAATCATAGCTCCCGTCGGGCATGCGGGCGTCGGAGAGCATGACGTCGGTCAGAAAAATGTCGCCGACGGCGCGAAGCCGAACGGTCGTTAGGTCTTCCGGCAAGGTCGGCGCTTCGTCCTGCGCGGCGCAGCCGGAAAATAACAGAAGCAGCAGACAAATCAGTCCGCAGAAAAAACGTTTCAAAACGGAAACCTCCCATAGTCAATCATTCCTATTTTACAATAAAATGCCCCCGTATACAAGAGGAATTTTCAAAACTCGACAGGGGATTGACGAATGTGGTACAATAGTAAAAAACAGAAAGGCGGTGCGAGATGGCACGGAAAAAGAGAAACCGCCGGATTGACGGCGCTGTGATCGGTCTGGTGGCGGCTGTGGCGCTGATCGCGCTGCTTGCGGCGCTGCCGAATCGGGACACAGCGCCGACGGAATCAACGGAAGCGACCGAGGCGAATGAGCCACCGAAAAATGCCTACCGTTCCGAGGCTTTTTACCGCGAGGACGGTGTCCTGCACTATGCCGACGCCGCGCACATGCTCGGCATCGACGTGTCGGTGCATCAGGGCGTGATCGACTGGTCGGCGGTGGCGGACAGCGGAGTGGAATTTGCGATCCTGCGGGTCGGCTATCGCGGCTCGACCGTCGGGGAGCTGTACGAAGACGAGCAGTTCCGCGACAATCTGCGCGGCGCGCGCGAGGCGGGGCTGAAGGTCGGCGCTTACTTCTTCTCCCAGGCGCGGGACGAGGCGGAAGCGCGGGAGGAAGCCGAATACGCCTGCAAGCTGCTCGGCGGAGAAGCGCTGGAGCTTCCACTCTATTATGACTGGGAGGTCGTCAGCGGTGACAGCCGCGTGACGCACCCCACCGAGGTCGACATGACCGCCTGTGCCGCCGAATTCTGCAAAACGGTTGAGGCGGCAGGCTACGAGGCTGGCGTTTATTTCAACCAGACTTATGGCTATGATTACCTCGACCTCGGCGCGCTGGCAGAGTATCACCTCTGGTTGGCGGAATACAACGAGACGCCGAGCTTTGCTTATCACTTTGACTGCCTGCAATATTCCGATCGCGGCGAAGTCGCGGGAATCGGTGGGACGGTCGACATGGATCTGCTGATCGTTTCGGAGGGGGGCATAAGATGAGACTGCAAGCAAGCGCGGCGCGGAAAGCGCCGCAGCGCATGGTTGAAGCGGGTGCGGTCATTCGCCGCCTGCTGCTGGCGTGGCTGTTTTCCGCCGCGCTGCAATATACGCTCCTGCCCGCGCAGAGCCGCGATTTAACGGGGCAGGAAAGCGCAACGCCGTCCTTTTCGGTGCTGCTGACGGCAGTGCTGTCGGTATTTTTGCTGCTTTCGCTACTCAATTGGTGGGTCGACCTCGCGCGCGTCGAGCGCTGGGCGCTACTCGGCTGCTTCGGCTGGCTGACCGTTGTGGCGGTCAGTGCGTCGTTCACGCTACCGTTTTTCCTCGCGTGCATGGTGCTTTTGGCGCTTCTCGCGGTTTATGCCGTGCGCGGCGCGGTGACGGAGAAATCGGACATTTCCCGCAGCGGGGACAAGGCGCTCCCCGGCGCAGCCGTCACGGCGGCGCTGGCACTGGGCTTTACTGCGTTCGTTGGGGCGTGGACAGTTCTTCGCGTCAAGACGTTTTGCAGCCCGACTTACGACATGGGCATCTTCACCCAGATGTTCCACAGTATGAATACGACCGGCTTGCCGTACACCACGCTGGAACGGGACGGACTGCTCTCGCATTTTGCCGTCCACGTTTCGCCGATCTATTACCTCATGCTGCCGTTTTACGCGCTGTTTCCCGCCGCGGAGACGCTGCAAATTTTGCAGGCGGCGGTTCTGGCGTCCTCGGTCGTTCCGCTGTGGCGCATTGCGCGGAGGAACGGATTTTCGTCCGTGGGGACGGCGCTCTTGTGCGCCCTGCTGTTGTTCTATCCGTCCTTTTCCGGTGGAACGAGCTACGACCTGCACGAAAATGCCTTCCTGACGCCGCTGCTTTTGTGGCTCTTTGATGCGCTGGAGGACGACCGGCTTTGGGGCGTTGCACTGTTCGGCGTGCTGACCCTGCTTGTCAAGGAGGACGCGGCGGTCTATGTGGCGGTGGTCGCGCTGTGGGTCACGCTCGAAGCGCTGCTGCGGCGGGAACGCAGACGTCTGTGGACGGGGCTTGTCATGCTCGGCGGGGCGCTTGCCTATTTTCTGGCGGTCACGACCTATCTTTCGCGCGTCGGCGACGGCGTGATGACCTATCGTTACGAGAATTTCCTGTCGCAGAGTGACGGCTCGCTCTTCGGCGTGGTGCAGACGGTTCTCATTTCGCCGATGAAGCTGATTTTTGAGTGCATGGATGCCGAAAAGATCGAATTCCTGCTGCAAACCATGCTGCCGCTCCTGTTCCTGCCCCTGCTGACGCGGCGCTATACCCGCCTTGTGCTGCTCATTCCGTATATTCTGGTCAATCTGATGTCGGATTATCAGTATCAGCACAGCATCTTTTTCCAGTATACCTACGGTGCGACGGCGTGCCTGTTCTACCTGACGGTCGTCAATCTGGCGGATCTCCGTGCGTGGCTGAAACGAAAGAAGTGCCCGTGGGGGGCGGTTGCGGTGCGTGCGGCGGCGCTGCTGGTGTCTGCTGCGTTCTTCTGCGCGGCGGTCGTGCCGAAGGCGAGCGGCTATTTTGCGCTGCGCAAAACCTATGCGGCATATTATGCGCGGGTAGAAGCGCAGCTTGCGGAGATCCCCGAGAATGTCACTGTGACGGCAACGACGTTTTATACCGTCCCGCTGGCGCAGAGGGAGACGCTCTATGACCTCGGTTATTGCTCGCTGGAGCACCTGCGCGCGTCGCAGATCGTCGTGCTTTCCGACAGCGAAAAGTATACCGTGCGGCTGAATTCAAAGAAAGAGGAGCTTGCGCAGACGGAGCTGCTGGCACTGCTGGAACAGCTCGGCTTCGCTCGAACCGATTCACCCGATGAACCCCTCATCATCTACGAAATCCTGCCGTAAATATGCCGAAAGGACGCCCTCGGGCGTCCTTTTTGATTGGATTATTTTCGGGAGTCGGCGAAGGCGCGGATGTTGGAGGGGTTTTCGATGCGGTCGAGGACGGTATCGCCGTCGAGGACGAGGAGGGTCGGTGCTTGCTTCACGCTGTAGCGGCGGGCGGCTTCCGGGGCTTGATCGGCGACGATCGACTCATATTCCAGACCGGCGTCGGCGAGAAATTTCTTCGCCATAACACATTTTGGGCAGGTCGAGGTGGTGATGAGCAGCAGACGTCCCGCGGAATGCGGCGCTTCTTCTGCGCAAGGCGTTTCCGGCTGCGAACCGAAACGACGTTCAAGAGAGCGGTCGATGTCATAGACCTTGCGGTCGTGATATTCCTGCGTTTTGCCGTCGTTCCAGTTCTGCACCGGGCGGTAATAGCCCGTGATGCGGCTGTAGACCTCGGTGCGCTTGCCGCAGGTCGGACAGACGGACTGCTCACCGGCGAGGTAGCCGTGCGACGGACAGACGGAATAGGTTGGGGAGAGGGTGTAATAGGGCAGACGGTAGTTTTCGGCTATCTTTTTGACCAGATTTGCCGCCGCTTTCCAGTCCGGCAGCTTTTCACCGAGGAAAGCATGGAAGACCGTGCCGGAGGTGTAGAGCGTTTGCAGCTCGTCCTGAATGTCGAGGGCGGTGAAGATGTCCTCGGTGTAGCCGACGGGGAGGTGAGACGAGTTCGTATAATACGGCGTTTCGCCCGCCTTGGCGGCGGTGATGATGTCGGGATAGTCCTTCTTGTCGTGCTTTGCCAGACGGTAGGTCGTCGACTCGGCGTGCGTCGCTTCGAGGTTATACAGGTCGCCGTACTGCTCCTGATAGTCCGAAAGCCGCTCACGCATGTGGTTGAGCACCTCGACAGTAAAGTTCTGCGTTTCCTTGTGCGTCATGTCCTTGCGCAGCCACTTCGCGTTCAGACCGACCTCGTTCATGCCGATCAGACCGATTGTGGAAAAGTGGTTTTCGAACGTGCCGAGGTAGCGCCTGGTGTAAGGATACAGACCCTCGTCCATCAGGCGGGTGATGACGTCGCGCTTGATCTTCAGAGAGCGGGCGGCGATGTCCATGAGATGATCGAGCCGCTGATAGAATTCCTCGGGCGTGGCGGAGAGATAGGCGATCTTGGGCATATTGATCGTGACGACGCCGACCGAGCCGGTCGACTCGCCGCTTCCGAAGAAGCCGCCGGACTTTTTGCGCAGCTCGCGCAGATCAAGGCGCAGACGGCAGCACATCGAGCGAATGTCGCTCGGCTGCATGTCGCTATTGACGTAGTTGGAGAAATAGGGCGTGCCGTATTTCGACGTCATTTCAAAGAGCAGACGGTTGTTTTCGGTGTCCGACCAGTCGAATTTGCGGGTGATGGAATAGGTGGGGATGGGATACTGAAAGCCGCGACCATTGGCGTCGCCCTCGATCATGATTTCGATGAAGGCGCGGTTGAGCATGTCCATTTCTTTTTTGCAATCCTTGTAC
>CAYRMX010000033.1:0-12832 GCA_964425295.1 uncultured Oscillospiraceae bacterium
GACCTGACCCAGATGACCTTCGGCTTCAGCCGTGACGACGCCGGCAAGTTCCTCGATGCTTACTACGACACCAAGATCTACGAATTCGATCCGTTCGCACACCTCGATCAGAACGGCGTCGGCCGTCTGGTCAAGATGGCTGCCGAGCTGGGCCGCTCGACCCGCCCCGACATCAAGCTGGGCATCTGCGGCGAACACGGCGGCGACCCCGCCTCCGTCGAATTCTGCCATAAGGTCGGTCTGAACTACGTCTCCTGCAGCCCGTTCCGTGTCCCCATCGCCCGCCTCGCCGCCGCGCAGGCAGCGATCAAGGATCACAAGAACTGATTTCCCCTGCCCGAGACAGCGTAGCATAACATCATAATCAAACGCCCTTGCAGAGTAATCTGCAAGGGCGTTTTGCCACTGGGCATTAACAGCGATTCCACGGAAGTGCTTGCGTGGGGAAAATTTGTGGTACAATACAACGAATATATCACCTGTGAGGAACTCTGCCGCCCGTGCGGTGCGAAATCGTTCTGACGCTGCACGGATCGCCCGATGCTGCGGAATTGGAATATGATTCTATTGACACGGCGGGCTGCGCGGGGTATAATAACCACAATCGTGGTTATTATACCAATTTATCGCCATTTTCCTCCTCGGCGTTGCCGAGAACCGGAAAATATGGCTGTTTCATACCACTTCGCTTACGCTTCGTGGTATAATTACCCACAATCGTGGTTATTATACCAATTTATCGCCATTTTCCTCCTCGGCGTTGCCGAGAACCGGAAAATATGGCTGTTTCATACCACTTCGCTTACGCTTCGTGGTATCATGTGGGCACAAACGCTGTTTTGGACATTAAAAAGCTGCCGCGGGCGGCTTTTCAAAAAATCAGAGAGTTAGCGACGGCTAACTAAAAGCTTCAAAGAAATGATCGACGACGAAGCGGAAATTTTAGTGAACGCTCGATGACCGAACGGCATTTCAATCAAACTATCGGCGACTCCCCGTAATATCAATGAAAAGATCGACGCTGAGCGAAAGTTCAACCGAGAGACGGCGGTTTTGCGCGCGGAACGCGGCATATGGAAACAAAACGACGAATATTTGAAAAATCGGGCGGTGCATCGCCGCCCGCTACAAGAAGGAGGCTTCGTTCATGACGATTTTTCTGGGACTGCTGATCCCGTTTTTCGGCACGGTGCTGGGCGCGGCGTGCGTGTTTTTCATGAAGCGCGCCCTGCGGCAGTGGGTGCAGCGGGCGCTGACCGGCTTTGCCGCCGGGGTTATGGTGGCAGCGTCCGTCTGGAGCCTGCTGATCCCGGCGATCGAGCAGGCGGCGGACATGGGAAAGGGCGCGGTGCTTCCCGCCGTGCTCGGCTTCTGGCTGGGCATTTTGTTCCTGCTGTTCCTCGATCGGCTCATTCCTCATCTGCATCAGAACAGCGAACAGCCCGAGGGCGTTCACGCCGACTTCAACCGCTCGACCATGATGCTGCTCGCGGTGACGCTGCACAACATCCCGGAGGGAATGGCGGTGGGCGTGGTCTATGCGGGGCTTCTGACGGGGAGCAGGGAGATCACGGCGGCGGCTGCACTGGCGCTGTCGATCGGCATTGCCATCCAGAATTTCCCCGAGGGGGCGATCATTTCCATGCCCCTGCGGGCGGCGGGGCTGAAGAAGCGCCGGGCGTTTGTCAGCGGCGCGCTGTCCGGCATCGTCGAGCCGTTGGGCGCGGCGTTGACGATCCTCGCGGCGCAATTCGTCGTCCCCGCTCTGCCGTATTTTCTGAGCTTTGCGGCGGGCGCGATGCTCTATGTGGTCGTGGAGGAGCTGATCCCGGAAATGTCTGCCGGGAAGCACTCGAATATCGGGACGGTATTTTTCGCCCTCGGCTTCAGCCTGATGATGATTCTGGATGTCACGCTGGGATAGCTGTGTTCCGCAAACAAACGCACCTCTGCGCTTCGTTTTCAAGCCGCAGAGGTGTTTTTTGCATCAAAGAAACATTGCGCAGGGCGGCTTCGGCGAGCATGTGTATAACGTATGAACTTTTTGTGTTTTTTCGATTTCTTTTGTTTGCATGGAGAGAAGAACCGCACGTCGTTCGTCATCGCCCACCGTCTTTCGACCATCAGGGACGCCGTCCCTCTACGGAACGGTTATCGTCACAGCGCGGCAGGCTGAGGGCAGCCCGCCCCACAGAGTGTAATACGATGGATTGTGCAGCGGGGCGGGGATAAGATTTTGCAAAATGTGCTTGCAATGGGCGGGGGGATATGCTATTCTATAGGCATAAAAATGGGTTCGGCGGGGTTCGCCGATGCCGCAATTTCATATCAGCAGACGATCCTGCCCCGTTGGGGCAGGCGGAATGGGGTGAAAAGCCCCGCGAGTGGGTCACTGTGAAGCCCTCTGCGGCGTCTGTGCCGAATATCGGCGCGGGCAATGCGGAGCGGATAAGTCAGATACGTCGGACCGTCTGCTTGGCACCTGCCGTCACCGGGTCGCCTGCATATCGAACAGTGTTTGGAGCCTCCCGAACAGGGGACTCCCTGCTATGCTTGCGTCTGCGTGATCGGATTTCGGTCGTGCGGGCGTTTTTTTGCGCGAATTCGATCGAAAAGGCGGGGAGAAAATCGGCGTCGTGCCTCCGTGAACCGACAAGGAGGAAAACACAGGCATGAAAAAACGGATCATCAGTCTGCTGCTCGTGCTGTGCATGCTTCTCGGCGTTCTGCCGACGAACGTGCTGGCGGTCGAGGGGCAGGACACCTCGCTCGGCAAGGTGCGCGTGATCGTGGAGAACACCACGGCACTGCCCGCGCCGAACGGCGGCTACGGCACTTGGGAGACGGGTGCGACGCAGTGGAGCGGCGTTCATATCGACACACAGGTCGACCTGACTGCCACATCCACGGCGCTGACCTGCCTCAACACGGCGCTGGAGGGGCACACCTCGGATGTCTCGAGCACCGGCTACATCAAGGCGATCGATGGGCTGAAATGCGACGACGCGAATTATAATGTCGGTTGGATGTACACGCTCAACGACTGGTTCACCTATGACCTGATGCCCAATTATACGGCGGCAGCGGGCAATCTCCGCGACGGGGACGTTATCCGCGTGATGTACACGATTCGCGGAGGCAGCGATCTGGGCGGCGATTACAGCTCGACGGACAAAAAGCTTGCAAGCCTGACAGTCGACGGTCTGGCGCTGAAGCCGAGCTTCTCCGGTGCGACGGCAAGCTATGAGCTGGCGCTGGGCGAGGCGGCGAGCGCGGAGATCACGCTGAACGCCGCGGCGGCGAATAAGAATTATCTCGTCGGCGTTTTCAAGGGCGAGATGACCGTCGCGCAGGCAAAGGCACTCGGCGCGAACACATGGTATAACCATTCGTCGCTCCTGCGGCTTGGCAAGCGCATGACGGTCGAAGCGGGCGATGTGATCAGTATTGTGGTCGGCGCGCCGAACTGGGACAGCATGTGCAACGGAGAATACGGCTGCAACGCGGAAAACGTCGACCCCTGCGTCTATACCCTGCGGGTCGTCAAGACCGCGAGCGACACCGACGCGCCGCTCAATGCGTTCTTCGCGGGGCTGAGCGGCGTCGCGACGGTCGCAAATGACGAGACCTACCCCATGAGGGTCGACGGCACGGAAAATGCGCTGGTCTCGACCAATGCGGGGGTCGGAAACTCCGAGTCCGGCATCACGCTCACGTTCCTGAAAACGGCGGAGTTCAGCTTCTCCTTTAAGGCGTCGAGCGAATCGATCTTTGACTATCTGAAGATCACACACAACGATACGGCGCTCAACAGCGCTTATGCCGACAAGGCAAAATACAGCGGCGCAATGACGGAGTATGCGACCGATACCATCAAGGTCGAAGCGGGCGATACCCTCCGCCTTGCATACTGTAAAGACTCCAGCGGCGACGAAAACTCCGATTGCGTTTGGCTGAAAGACTTTGCCGCAATGCTTCCGAACAAGGTCGTTTTCCACGCCAACGACGGCACGGACACGACTGCGGAGCAGGGCGTTTTCGGCACTGCCGCGCTGAACGCGAACACGTTCACCCGCGAGGGCTACCGCTTTGACGGCTGGGCAACGACGGCGGACGGCGAAGTCGCTTACGCCGACGGCGCGAGCATCACGCTTTCCGGCGCGGACGTCGACCTTTACGCCGTCTGGACGAAGGTCTGGAACGTCACGTTCCCGAACATGCCGACGGGCGCGACTGTCACGGTCAAGCAGAACGGCACGGTGCTCGAACCGACCGAAACGGCGAACACATGGCGCTTGCCCGACGGCAGCTATACCTATGACGCTTCGCTGTTCGGCTATGAAAGCAAGCAGAATGTGGCGTTCACGGTGAACGGCGCGGATTTTGCCGTGCAGGACACGCTGACTGCCATGCCGAAGCAGACGGTCACGTTCCGCCTCAACGGACTTGCCGAGGGCGCGAGCGCAACGATCACGCTCTGCAACAGCGAGAACACCGTCATGGCGGCGACGGAAGAAAACCCGCTGGTCTATGAGCTTCCGACGGGAACGTATACTTACACGATCGCAGCCAAGGGCTATCGGAAGATCAAGAATCAGACCTTGACGGTCGGCGCGGCTGCGCAGACGATTGAGATCAGCATGGTTATCAGTCATGTCTGGGACGGCACAGTCACCACTCCGACCGAGACGGGCGGCGTCTATCAAATCGGCACGGGCGCAGAGCTTGCCGGGTTTGCCAAGTTGGTCAACGACGGCGAAACGGACGCCAAGGCGGTTCTGACGGCAGACATCCTCCTCAACGAGGAGGGGGAACTGACGCAGAAGTGGACGCCCATTGCAAGCACTTCCGCCAACGCATTCATCGGGGAATTTGACGGCGCGGGACATTCGATCTCCGGGCTGTACATCGACGGCGAGGATGCTGCCGTGGCGCTGTTCGGTTTTGTCGGCACAAACGGCTCGGTGCACGACCTGACCATTGAAAACGCAAGCATCAAGAGCACCAACGCGAGTTCTTCCGCCTATGCTGCGCTGGTTGTTGCCTCCAACAAGGGCGAAGTGAGCGGCATCAAGCTGGTCAGCTCCAAGGTTTCCGGCGGCTGCATGGTCGGCGGTGTTGCAGCGCTGAACGAAGGCACTGTGACCGGCTGCGCCAATGAAAGCGCGGTTGTGGAGCAGAACACGAAGAAGGATCAGGGCGTCGGCGGTATCGTCGGCCACAATAAGGGCACGGTTAGCCTGAGCTACAACAAGGCACACATCGTGCGCGGCCATACTGCGACGAATTACGCCTATCTCGGAGGTATCGTCGGCAAAAACGAAGGCTCCGGCGCAGTCATTGAAAACTGCTATAACCACGGCGAGGTGGACGTTGCCTATTATGTCGGCGGCATCGTCGGCAACGCAGCGGGCAAGATCACGAACTGCTATAATGTCGGTACGATTCCGTCCAACAAAAAGCCGATCGTCGGCTCCACCTATTCTGCGACGGTCACGAACTGCTATTTCCTCGACACCTGCGGCGCGAGCGACACCAAGGGCACGTCCAAGACCGCAGAGGAATTCAAGACCCTCGCGTCCGCGCTCGGCGGCGCATTTGAAAACACGGAGACGTTCCCGCGCCTGAAGTGGGAAAATCCGAACGCGACGTTCTCTGTCACGCTGATGGTCAAGCCCGCCAACGCTGTCGTGACGATGGCGGGGCAGTCGAACCCGACCCCGACGGTCGCAAATGACACGGCGACCTATGTCTATTCCGGGCTTGCCAAGGGCAGCTACGCGTGGAGCGTGTCCTGCGACACGGAAACGGCGGATGACTACCTGCCGCAGAACGGCACGTTTACCCTGAGCACTGCGGACGCGACCGAGACGGTGACGCTGGAAAAGCGCACCTATGACGTCACGTTCAATCTCGCGCCCGCCAATGCGTCACTCACCTTGAAGCAGGGCGAGCAGACCCTCACACCCAAAAGCGCGGCAAGCGGCACGGTCGTCTATGCGCTCACGATGGGTAACTATCACTATGAAGCCTCGGCATTCGGCTACAACGCCGCCTCCGGCGACGTGACCGTTGCCAAAACGAGCGGGCTGGGCACGCAGAGCATTACCCTCACACAGAAGCAGAGCTATGACCTGACATTCACAGGACTTCCCGAGGGCGCGACCCTCACGCTCACGCATGCCGAGGGCGGCGAACAGACACCGACGAGCAGTGCAGGCGGCACGGTCGTCTATCACCTCGTTCCGGAAACCTATGCCTACGCTGTTTGCTGTGTCGGTTATAAGACGCTGCGCGGTACGGTGACGCTGGAAGCGGAGGCGAAGAACGTCGCCGTGACCATGACGGCGCTTGCGCCGTGGGACGGCAGCACGGTCGCTACCTCCTTTGCCGGCGGCGACGGCGGCAAGGACGCGCCGTATGAGATCGAATCCGGCGAGGAGCTGGCATATCTGAGCAGCCTCGTCGCAAGCGGCGACAAGCTCATTTCCTCGAACACCTATTATGTCCTCACGGCGGACATCGACCTGAACAACAAGGCATTCACGCCCATCGGCGCCGACAGCAGCCACACCTTTTACGGCACGTTCGACGGTGCGAACCACACGATCAAGAACCTGAGCATCACCGCCGAGGGCAGCAATGCCGCCCTGTTCGGACGCTGCGGCGCAAGTCTGAGCAACCTGACTGTGCAGAACGCGACGGTCGTCGGCGGCGCGAGCTATAACGGTGTGCTGGCGGGCTACATGTCCAGCACGGTGACGAACTGCGTGGTCAAAAACAGCACGGTCACGGCGAGCGGCGATTATATCGGCGGCATGGTCGGTCAGACGAGCAAGGCGCCCAAGGGCTGCGCCGTGCTGGACACAACCGTCAGCGGCAAGAACCACGTCGGCGGCGTGATCGGTCAGACGACGACCAACGGCACGGAGAACTGCTATGCCGTGCGCGTGCGCGTCACGGCAAGTGGCGAATATGCCGGCGGCGTGCTCGGCAGCACGACGAACGTCGCGGGAAATACCAAGTTGTTTGCACGCGGCAGCGTCAGCGCGAAGACCTATGCCGGCGGCGTGCTCGGCGGTTATGTCGGCAGCGCTTACAGCTCCGGCAAGGCGAGCATCGGCAACACCTATGCCGTCGCGGACGTCACGGCAACGGATGGCGACGCGGGCTTCCTTGTCGGCAAAGCAAGCTCGGTTACCAATTCGTTCTATTGCACGGAAAAAACGCTCACCGCCGAGACGCAGGTCGACAGCGGCACGGGCAAGACGGCTGCGGAGCTGAAAGACAGCGCACTTCTGAGCGAGCTGGGCGCGGGCTTCGCCATCTATGCCGAAAACGGCGAGTTTATCAATGCCGGCTTCCCGTATCTGACAGGCGCTCCGGCAAATGACAAGGTTCGCCCGACGACGCTGGGCGCGCCCACCGTCACATGGAGCGACAAGACCGTGCGCTGGACGGCGGTGGAACACGTGACCGCCTATGCCGTCATGCTCCACAAGGGCGAAACCCTCCTCCGCTCGGAGACGACGACGGAATGCTCCGTCGATTTCACCACCGACATTGCGCTCGGCGGCAGCGGCGAATATACCGTCAGCGTGACGGCAGCGGGCGACGGCGAGTTCTACGGCGACAGCCCCGTTGCCACGAAGAAGGCGACCTTTGAGATCGAAAACGCGAACGTGACCTTCCGCGTTACGAGAAGCGACGGCGAAGCCTTCGCCGAGGGCAGAATGCCGGAGATCACCGTGACGCTGGCAGACGGCAAGACGACCGTCACGCTGGAAAACAATATTGCGAAGCTTCTTCCGCTCGGCAGCTATACCTACACCGTCAGCGCAACGACCTTTGCCACGCAGACGGGCAGCTTCACCCTGACCTCGGCGGGCGCGACGTTCGACATTGCCCTGACCTACAGCCCGATCTGGGACGGCGAGACGACCGTCGAGCCGCAGCAGATCGACGGCGTTTACCAAATCACCGACGGCTATGAGCTGGCATGGTTCCGCGACGAGGTCAACAAGGCGACGCCCGCGAGCTATGCCCTGAATGCCAAGCTGGTCAACAACATCGACCTCGGCGGCTTCGACTGGACGGCGATCAGCGTCGTCACGAGCACCTCCGCGGCAAAGGGCTACACCGGCACGTTTGACGGCAACGGCAAGGCAGTCCGCGGACTCGACACGTCGCTCTTCGGCTATAACGGCGAGGGAAGCCTCGTGAAGAACGTGACCGTCTACGGCTATCACATCGGCGAAAGCAACGTCGGCGGCGTGTGCAACGCCTCCTACGGTGGCTTTGAAAACTGCGTCAGCCACATGTCGGTCGCGGCGAGCGGACAGCGCGTCGGCGGCATCGTCGGCATCCTCTATTCCACCGGCCATATCACGAATTGCGCCAACTTCGGCGACGTCACCTCCGCACTGAGCAGCACCTACGGCACGTCCTACGCAACGCTCGGCGGCATTGTCGGCAAGAGCTATGCGCCGATCACAGGCTGCGTCAACGGCGGCGAAGTCACCGCAACGGATGACAGCTACGGCGCAAGCAACGTCGGCGGCATCGTCGGCGAGCTGGAGGCTGCGGCGCTCAAACAGTGCTACAACACCGGCGCGGTCACGGCAGCGCACTACGCCGGCGGCATCGTCGGCACGGCAACGGGCGCAGATGCAACCGTCGCAGACAGCTACAACGTCGGCACGATCACCGCAACGTGCAACGTGCAGAATCCGTATGTCGGTGCAGTTGCCGGCAAGCTGGAAAACAGCGCGTCGCTCGGCAATTGCTACTTCCTCAAGGGCAGCTATACCTACGTCTATGGAACGACCGACCATACCGACGAGGGCATCGGCTACAGCGCAAACGGCAACACAAACGGCACGGAATGCAAGCTCGCTTCGGAAATGAAGCTTGCCTCCTTTGCCATCGCCCTCAGCCCGACCGACCGTGCGTTCAACACAGACAGCGGCAACATCAACGGCGGATATCCCGTCCTTGTATGGCAGGGCGGCAGCACGCCCGTCCTGTCTCAGGATGAGCTGGACGTTGCGGCGGACAAGGCGGCATTGACCGTCGAGCCGACGATCGTCACCGCGCCCATGAAGCTGAACCTTGCCGCCACCGGCGCAAACGGCTCGGCGATTACATGGGTAAGCGGCAACACCGAGATCATCGCCAATGACGGCACGGTCACCCTCCCAACGGCAAACGACGTGACCGTCACCTTGACGGCGACGCTCATCAAGGGCGTCGTGCGCGATACCAAGGTCTTCACGCTCGTCGTCAAGACCATGGCGTCTGCGGAGCAGTCAGTTCTGGACGCGATCGGCGAGAAGCTCACGCTGAACTTCCGCGTGCCGTATCAGACCGGCGAGGTCAACGTCACCGACATCTTCAAGAACCGCGTTGCCTCCGTCATGAGCGCAAACAACATCACCGGCTTGACCGCCGACGACATCATCGTGACACTCGAAAACGCGGGCGCGACCACCTACGGCAAGGGCGCGCTGATCGGCGCGGACGGCAAGCTCACCTATTACTACGAAGACCCCGCAAGCTCCACCGTCAACGGCGACGCCGTGGTAGGCGGCGCGATCTTCAAGCTGGCGACCGCGAGCGGCGCTTCCGTGACAACGGAAAGCTGCACCGTGCGCATCGCGTGGGACGAAGCCAAGGTCAAAGCCGCCATGCAGACCGCGGCAGACACCGTGACCTTTGATGCCATCAAGGGAGAAAATACCTCTGCCGACGAGGTTACGAAGAACCTCATCCTCCCGCAGCGGCTTGCCGACTACGGCTGGACACTGATCGGCTGGACGTCCTCGAACGCGAACGTCATCAGCGTCACGGGCGGAGAGTCCCTCTCCGACTTCACCGGCATGGTCACTCCGACGGTCGAGGACACGGACGTGACGCTCACCGCGACCTTCACGTTCAACAAGAACAACACCGACGATGACGACCCGATCACGATCACCAAGACGATCACCGTCACCGTCCCCGGCGCGGCGAACAACTATAGGAACGAAATCAACGCGGCACTGGAAAACTTCAAGCTTGAAAACCTGAAATACGCCACCGGCGCAAGCAAGGGTCAGGTCATCGACCCGAACGCCGTGACCGACAACATCTCGCTGCCGACCTCGGGCGTCCTCGGTATCGACGGCGGCAGAAACGGCTATAAGATCGTCTATACCGCCTCCTCCGCAGAGGGAACGACCTGCCCCGTGCACGTCGACTATTATCGCGGCAACGTCGTCCGTCCCATCGCGGAGCAGGGCGCGGCGGTCACGATCATGCTGACCCTCACCAAGCAGACCGGCGGCGTGCTCGACACGAACTACACCGCAAGTAAGGAGCTGACCCTCACCGTCGCCCCGCTCAAGCCCTCGGAGATTGCTGAGGAGCTGGCACTGCTCGAACAGGTCAAGGCAAGCTTCTTTGACGGCATCAACGACGGCGCGAACGCCGCGCAGAACGCCGTCACGGCAAACCTGCACGCGTTCCACGAGGCAGTCCTCGGCGAGGACGGCGAGATCGACTGGATTTACAACGTCGCGAGCATGACCGACACCGGCATCGTCCCGACCGACCTGCCCGGCTATGATTCCATGTCTGCCAACGGCTGGCGCGCGTTCCGTTCGAGCAATCCCTCTGTGATCGCGCATGAGAATCTGCTCGTCACCTGCCCGCAGACCGACGACGCGGAGGTCACCGTCACGGCATGCCTCAAGAGCGTGCGCTTCGGCGGCTACTATGATGCTTACAAGGACGATGCGACCTACGGCCCGATCTTCAAGCGTCTGGCAGGCGAAGAAGTCTCCGTCACCCTGACGGTCATCAGCAAGGATAATCAGCAGAAGGCACGCGACGCGCAGACGCTCATCGCCGCTATCGGTACGGTCACGCTTGACAGCAAGAGCGCCATCGACGCGGCAAGAGCGGCGTATGACGCCCTGACGGACGGGCAGAGAGTGCTCGTCACCAACTATGCTACACTCACCGCCGCGGAAGCGGCATACGCGGAGCTGAACAAGGCGTTCGGCAATCCGTTCAGTGATGTGCCGGAAAAGATGTGGTATCACAGCTACGTCATGAAGATCGCCCAGAGCGGACTGATCAAGGGCTACAGCGACGGAACGTTCCGTCCGGAAAACAACCTGACCCGCGCCGAGACGGTTACCCTCCTCTACCGTCTCGCCGGCGAGCCGAAGGTTACGGGCAAACCGTCGTTCACCGACCTGCCTTATAGCTGGTATCGGGACGCGATCGCATGGGCAGAGCAGCAAGGTGTTGTCACCGGCGTCGGTGCGGGCAAATTTGCCCCCGAGCTGCCCGTCACGCGCGAGGAATTCGTCACCATGCTCTACCGCTTCGGCGGCGCGCAGAAGACGGAAACCGACCTGACGCAGTACGGCTTCGAAGACACCGGCAAGGTCAACGGCTGGGCGCTCGACGCAATGAAGTGGGCGGTCGCCAACAAGATCATCGGCGGCACGACCTTCTCGGGCAAGCGCGGAGTCTATCTCGCGCCGCAGGATAACCTCCTGCGCTCCGAAGCTGCCAAGATCCTCTGCGTCTACAGCGAGCCGGACTGACCGGCACACCACTCCCTCGCGGCTTCAAACTGCCGAAGACGATCTTTGGAGTACCCCAAAACAGTTTGAAGCATCGCGAACCAACCGAACGGCGGGGCATGTGCCCCGCCGTTTTGCGCCCTAATGACGAAAACGATACCTCCTGCGCCGGTGCAATGTGCCGAGAGCGGGTCGGAAAACGCGGCAATCGGGCGGGAACGGATGCGTTTCCCACAAAATTCTCAAAAAAAATGTGCGATTTTTCGAATTTTGATGGAATTTGACAGTTGCGAACTGCATAGTCTTCGTATATAATATAAATGTTGTGAAATTTTAATTGCGCCGGGTCTGCTCGGCGCAGAAATTGGAGGAAATATCAAATGTCTGTTAAAGTTGCAATCAACGGTTTTGGTCGCATTGGCCGTCTGGCATTCCGTCAGATGTTCGGCGCTGAGGGCTACGAGATCGTCGCCATCAACGACCTGACTTCCGCCAAGATGCTGGCGCATCTGCTGAAGTACGACTCCACCCAGGGCAACTATGTTTCGATGGGTCACACGGTCGACTTCAACGAGGGCGAGGGTGAGGACAACTACATCACCGTCGACGGCAAGAAGATTGTCATCTACAAGATGCCCAACGCAGCCGATCTGCCCTGGGGCAAGCTGGGCGTTGACGTAGTTCTGGAATGCACCGGTTTCTACACCAGCAAGGCTAAGGCTCAGGCGCACGTTGACGCCGGTGCCCGCAAGGTCGTCATCTCCGCTCCCGCCGGCAACGATCTGCCCACCATCGTCTACAACGTCAACCACAAGACCCTGACCAAGGACGACACCATCATCTCCGCCGCTTCCTGCACCACCAACTGCCTCGCTCCGATGGCAAAGGCTCTGAACGACCTCGCTCCCATCCAGTCCGGCATTATGTGCACCATCCACGCCTACACCGGCGATCAGATGATCCTCGACGGCCCGCAGCGCAAGGGTGACCTCCGCCGCAGCCGTGCAGGCGCTGTCAACATCGTTCCGAACTCCACCGGCGCTGCCAAGGCGATCGGCCTGGTCATCCCGGAACTGAATGGCAAGCTCATCGGCGCTGCGCAGCGTGTCCCCACGCCCACCGGCTCCACCACCATCCTCAATGCCATCGTGAACGGCACGGTTTCCGTCGCCGAGATCAACGAGCAGATGAAGAAGGAAGCCACCGAGTCCTTCGGCTACAACACCGACGAGATCGTTTCTTCCGACATCATCGGC
>CAYRMX010000034.1:0-12661 GCA_964425295.1 uncultured Oscillospiraceae bacterium
ATCAGGCACAGCGCCATAAAGTGACCGACGTGCAGGGAATCGGCGGTGGGGTCGAAGCCGATATAGAACGTTGCCTTGCCGTTGTCGATCATTTCGCGGATTTCTTCCTCGTTCGTCACCTGCGCGATCAAGCCGCGGGCGACCAGTTCATCATAAAGCTTCATTGTTTTTTCCTCCAAACGTTTTTTGCTTCGAACCGGAACACAAAAGCCCCCTGCCCGAAGAACGGACAGAGGGCGTAAATTCGTTACGCGGTACCACCTCTGGTTCGCTGCTTTTTCACAAAAGCAGCCTCAGGGAGTTCCGAAAAACTCCTGCGCGCTCACGGGCGCACCCGTTCCACCCTACTTTCGGTTCAAGCAGATGCTTCTCCGGTTCAGGCAGACCACTCCGGGAGGTATTTCGCCGCATATTCCGACCGCCTTGCACCGTCCGGCGGTTCTCTGCGCGGAAAAATCGCGGGTACTTCTTCCCTTCACAGCGTTTCAACGCTACATTTATAACAGAAGCCGCGTGATTTGTCAAGCCCGAAAACGTCAGCCGCCGAGCATTTCCGCCGCGCTTTGCAGGGTCGTTTCGGTGATGCTCGCGCCGCCGATGATGCGGGCAAGCTCCCGCTTTCGCCCCTCGAAGTCGAGCGGCGTGACGGTCGTGAACGTTCTTCCGTCCCGCTCGCCCTTGGCAATGAGCAGATGGGTGTCCGCCAGCGCGGCAAGCTGCGGCAGGTGCGTCACGCACAAAACCTGCTTGCTCTTGGAGACCGAGCGCAGCTTTTCCGCCACACGCTGCGCAGCGCGTCCGGAAACGCCGGTGTCCACCTCGTCGAAGATCAGCGTCGGCACATGGTCGCGCTCGGCAAGGACGTTTTTGAGCGCCAGCATGATGCGCGCCAGCTCGCCGCCGGACGCGACCTTGTTGAGCGGCTTGAGCGCCTCGCCGAGGTTGGCGGACATGTAAAACGCGACCGCGTCCGCGCCCAACGGGGACAGCTCCGTCTCCGCGAATTCGCAGGCGAACTGCACCTTTTTCATGTCCAGATCGGCAAGCTCGGACAGCACGCGCTGCGTCAGCGCCGTCGCCGCCGTTTTTCTTGCCTCGCGCAGCGCCATCGCCGCCTCCTGCGCCTTGCGCTTGGCTTCCCTGCGCTTGGCTTTGAGCTGCTCCATGCGATCGTCGGCAAATTCGATCTCGTCGAGCTCGTCCTTCGCCCGCTGCAAAAACGACAGAATCTCCTCGCAGGTCGCGCCGTACTTGCGGCGCAGACGGTGGATGGTGTCGAGCCGTTCCTCCATGCGTTCCAGCTCGTCGGCGCTGTAAGACAGGGCGTAAAGCCGGTCGCCGAGCTGCTCGGCGACGTCCCGCGCTTGATACATAAGGTCTGCGACGGTGTCATGCAGCGCAGTCAGGCTCTCGTCATAGCGCGACAGCTTCGCAAGCGCACGCTCCGCCTGACCCAAAAGCGTCGCCGCGCCGTCGGACGTGTCGCCGCCGTCGACGCAGACGCTTGCCTCCTGCAAGCCGTCGGAAAGCTTTTCCGCGTTTTGCAGCAGCTTGCGCCGCGCTTCCAGCTCGTCGTCCTCGCCGGGCTTCAGCTCGGCGCGTTCGATCTCCTCGATCTGATATTTCAGCGTTTCCATACGGCGCAGCTTTTCGCCCTCGTCCATTGAAAGCCGCTCGATCTCGCGGCGGATGGCTTGCAGCGCTTGATACTGCTCCCGGTATTCCTCCAGCAGCGCTTCGTCACAGGCAAAGCCGTCGAGGAACGAAAGATGGTAGTTTTCGTCGAACAGTGCGGCAGAATCGTGCTGCCCGTGGATGTTGATGAGCTGGATGCCCAGCTTTTTCAACACCGCAACCGTGACCGGCACGCCGTTGACGCGGCAGACGTTCTTCCCGTCGAGATAGATCTCGCGCAGGATGGTCGTCTCCTCCTCGTGCGGCACATCGTTCTCCGCAAACCACGCAAGCGTCGGCACGCGGTCGAAGATCGCGCGCACCGACGCCCTGTTTTTGCCCGTGCGGATCATGTCGCGGTAAGCCCGCTCGCCCATGATCGCGGAGATCGCGTCAATGACGATGGACTTGCCCGCGCCGGTCTCGCCGGTCATGACATTGAATCCGTCCTCGAACAGGATGTCTGCCTGTTCAATGACGGCGATATTCTCAATGTGCAGCAGACGAAGCATGGAAAAATTCCCTCTTAATCAAGCATTCTGTGGATTTCCGCGCAGAAGTCCTCCGCGGATTCCATGTCGCGCATAACGACCAGCGCGGTGTCGTCACCGGAGAGCGTGCCGACCACGGCAGGCATGTGCAGCGCGTCGATGTTCGCGCCCGCAGCCGAGCCGAGACCGGGCATTGTCTTGATGACGATGAGGTTCTGCGCATAGTCCACGCTCGTGACGCATTCGCGGAAAATGACGCGGATGCGGGCATCGAACTTGTCGCCCTCGTGTTTGTGCGGGACGCTGTAGCGGTAGCCGCCGAGCCCATCGAGCGATTTGACAATGCGAAGCTCCTTGATGTCGCGCGAAACGGTCGCCTGCGTGCTCTTGTATCCGCAGTCGTGCAGCTCCTTGAGAAGCTGCTCCTGGGTCTCAATGCTCTTTTCGCTGATGAGTTCCAAAATTTTCTTCTGTCGATTGACTTTCATGGTTGTACCTACCTGAATTTATTTTTCACGACCTCAAAAAAGCTTCGCCGGCTGAGGCGCACCAGCTTTGTCACATAGCGTGATTGTGTGACCGTCACGCGGTCGCCGCTGCCAAGGCGCAGCGCCCGTCCGCCGTCGACGGAAACGAAGGCATTTTTCCGCCCGATGCGTCCGATCTCAATGCTGATCGTGCGCTGCGCGGCGGTCACGACCGTCTTCGAGCGCA
Organism: uncultured Oscillospiraceae bacterium; assembly: GCA_964425295.1. GTDB lineage: Bacteria > Bacillota > Clostridia > Oscillospirales > Oscillospiraceae > JAZOXB01. Next base: position 2,880 of record CAYRMX010000034.1, read on the forward strand.
TATCGTGCGCGCAGATGGGCGTGATGATGATGTTCTGCGCCGTCGGCTCGACGATCGGGCCTCCGGCGGACATGGAATATGCCGTTGAACCGGTCGGCGTGCTGACGATGACGCCGTCGCCGCCGAAGTCCATGACCTCGACGCCGTCGCAGCAGACCGCCATCTGCACGATGCGCGCCACGGCGCCCTTTGTGATGACCACGTCATTCAGGGCGTTCTCTTCCAGCAGAAGCTGCCCCTCATGCTCCACGCGGACGTGGAGCATCATGCGCTCTTCAAGCGTGTAATCGTCGGCGGCAAGGCGGGCAAGCTCTTTCAGTTCGCTGCTTTCCAGCTCCGCCATGAAGCCCATCGTGCCGATGTTGACGCCCAGAATGGGCACGCCCGCATAGGTCGCCGCCTTGGAAGCATGGAGGATCGTGCCGTCGCCGCCGAAGCAGATCAGCAGATCGGCGTCTTTCAGCTCCTTGCTGAGGTCATGCAGCACGACGTCGCCCGGAAGCTCGAAGTTCTTGTCCACGTCAAATGCCAGACAGATGCGCGTCTGCATTCCGGCGTCGCGGAGAATTTTTTCGGCGAGGTTGGCGTATTTGAAATTTCTGTCCCGATACGGATTCGGGGTCATGACGATCTTTTTCATAGCGTTTCATGGGCGGCGCGCACCAGTGCGGCAACATCCGGCTCGATCGCGCCCTCGGGGAGCATGGACAGATGCCCCAAAAATTCGATGTTCCCCTCCGGCCCTTTGACCGGAGAAAAGGTCAGATTGCGCACGGTCAAATTCAGCTCCCGCGCCAGCGCGAGGAAGTTTTCCAGCACCTCGGCATGCGTTTCCGGGTCGCGGACGACGCCCTTTTTGCCGACCTTGTCCTTCCCCGCCTCAAACTGCGGCTTGATGAGGCAAACGACCTGCCCCGTGGGCTTGAGCAGCGCCTTGATTGCGGGCAAAACGATGCGCAGCGAGATGAACGATACATCGACCACCGAAAAATCGAGCGATTCTCCGAGCTGCTCCGGCGTGACATAGCGGATGTTCGTCCGCTCCATGCACACCACGCGCGGGTCGGTGCGGATGCTCCACGCGAGCTGACCGTAGCCGACGTCGATGGCAAAGACCTTTTTTGCACCCTTTTGGAGCAGGCAGTCGGTAAAACCGCCGGTTGACGCGCCGGAATCGCTGCAAACGAAGCCCGTCGGGTCAATGCCGAAGTCGCGCAGCGCCTTTTCCAGCTTCAGTCCGCCGCGACTGACATAGGGGCAGGCATTCCCGCGCACTTCGATCTCCGCATCGACTTCCACAGGTGTTCCCGCTTTTTCACATTTCTGTCCCGCCACATAGACCTCGCCGCTCATAATGAGCGCCTGTGCGCGGCTGCGGCTTTCGCACAGCCTCTTTTCCACCAGCAGGACATCCAGCCTTTCCTTATGCTTCACTGTGCAAAACCTCCCGTGCCGCCGCTGCAAGCGAGGCGGCGTCAAGCCCCAGCAGCTCATAGAGTTTGGAAACTGCGCCGTGCTGCACGAAGCGGTCGCCGATGTTGCAGAGCTTTGTCGGCACAACGACCCCCGCCGTGCGCAGACCGGCGGAAATTTCCTTGCCCGCACAGCCGATGCAGACGGTTTCCTCCGCGACGAGCAGCCGCCCCGTCTTTCGCACGGAAGCGGCGATCGCCGCCATGTCAATCGGCTTGACCGAGGGCAGCTTGATGACCTCGGCGGAAATGCCCTCGGCTTGCAGCAGCTCCGCCGCCGCCAAGACCTGATTGATGAGCGTTCCATAGCCGACGAGTGTGAGATCGTTCCCCTCACGAATGCAGAGCGACGTTGCCGCGTGCCGGAATGCACCGTCCCCGCCGCGCGGATAACGGACGGCGACCGGGCCGCTCATTTCCAGCACCGCATGGCGCAGCATCTGCTCCAGCTCCGCCTGATTGGCAGGGCAGAGGATCTGCATGCCCGGCACGGAGCGCAAAAAATTGATGTCAAAAATGCCCTGATGCGTCTCGCCGTCCTCGCCGACCAGACCCGCGCGATCGACGGCAAAGACAACATGCAGATTTTGCAGCGCAACGTCTTGCAGGATCATGTCATACGCCCGCTGTAGGAAGGTCGAATAGACCGCGACGATCGGGATCATTCCCTGCATCGCCAGCCCGCCCGCCATCGACACGGCATGCCCCTCGGCAATGCCGACATCGAAGCAGCGCTCCGGGAAACGGGCGGAAAACTCGGTCAGACCCGTTCCGTGCACCATCGCGGCGGTCACGGCGCAGATGCGCGGCTCGCTTTCCGCCATTTCGCACAGGGTCTTTCCGAACGTTTCGGAGAATGTGGGCGCATGCGCGCTCGCAGACGCCTTGCCGCTTTCGGGATCAAACGCGCCGATGCCGTGGAACACGTCCGGATTTTCCTCCGCAGGGGCGTATCCCCTGCCCTTTTGCGTGATGACATGCAGCAGCACGGGCTTTTTGCAGTCCTTGGCAAGGCGAAGCAGATATTCCAGCCGCGCGAGGTCATGCCCGTCGACGGGCCCGTAATACTCAAAGCCCATCTCCTCAAAGAGCGTCGAGCCGAGCAGGAGCTGCTTCCAGCGCTCCTTGAGGCAGTGCGTCACGTTGTAGACCGACTTGCCGCCGGGCAGCTTGTGCGTCACGGCGCGGTACGCCTTTTTCATGCGGAAATAGCCGGGGCGAATGCGCAGCGCAGAAAGATATTTCGACATGCCGCCGACGTTTGGCGTGATCGACATGCCGTTGTCGTTCAGGATGACGAGCAGCGGCTCGTCGCTCTCGCCGGCGTCGTTCATGCCCTCATAGGCAAGACCGCCGGTCATCGCGCCGTCTCCCAGCAGGGCGACGACGTGATAATCCTGCTTTTGCAGGGTACGGGCGCGCGCCATGCCCAGCGCCGTCGAGACGGCGGAGGAAGCGTGCCCCGCGACAAACGCGTCGCACGGGCTTTCCGTCGGCTTCGGGAAGCCTGCCATGCCGCCGAACGAGCGGAGCGCAGAAAAACCGCCACGCCGTCCGGTCAGGAGCTTATGCACATAAGACTGATGCCCGACATCGAACAGGAGGCGGTCTTTCGACGTGTCAAACACGCGTTCCAGCGCGACCGTCAGCTCAACCACGCCGAGATTCGACGCTAAATGTCCGCCCGTTTTGGCGACATTCTGCACCAGAAACCGGCGGATTTCGTCGCAAAGCAGACGCAACTGCTGCGCGTCAAGCGCAAGGAGCGCCTGCCGCGAATTGATCTGATTCAGCAAATCCAAAGTTACACAACCTATCAATCGCTCCCGTTCAGCGGGACTTTTTGCCGCGGAACAGGGTTTTTATATAGTATATCGGCTGGGAGACAATGTGGACGATCTGCGTCGCCCTCGTCATGGCGAGCGTTTTGCCGCACGCCTTGCCCGCGATGGTCACACCGGCGACCAGTGCAGACATGACGAGCTGCGCCACGGTGTCGGAGTCGATCTGCGTGAGCGCCTTGACGGCGATGACCGCCGAAGCCGAGCCGGAAACGACGCCGCAGATATCGCCGACGACGTCGTTGCAGAAATTCGAAACTTTTTCGGCATTGCGCAGGAGCTTCAGCGCCTCTGCCGCGCCGGGGACTTTCTTCGCCGCCATCGAGTGGAACGGCTTTTCGCCCGCAGACATCACGGCAACGCCGATGATGTCAAAGATCACCCCCAGCAGGACGATCAGCAACAGGACGACAAACGCCTCGACAAGCCCAGCGTCCTCCATAATGCTTGAGGACAGGAACGAGATTGCCGAGGAGATCACAACCGTGACAAAAAAGATCGTCACGATCCAACGAACATTACTGTTTTTCTTCTGTTTTTGCGGTTTTCTCTTCTTACTTCGGGGTTCGGAACCGTTGGCTGACAAAGTGCAACCTCCTAATGATGTAAAAAATGGTGGCAGCAGATAAAGTTAATCTTGCGGCTTAGGTCGGGTTGGATTTCCCCTTCGACTGCCATCCGTCGCCGAATGGCCGTTTCCGATTAAAGTCTCGTCGGAGCGTCACCGCTTCCGATACCCGATTGCCACTTAGTCCGCACTGCAATCCTTTACCTGCCCTTTGGGGAAAGACAGCCTAGGTGATTTCCACGACATTGCGAACCGGTTCTATCCTCTTTTGCAGATAAGATTTCAAGAGGCAATATCGCCCTCGCCCGCGGCCACGGACGGAAACGCTTCGCTCCTCTATCCCAACTTACCCACGCAAGGCAGGCTACACTGCACCCAGCACACGATTCTGTGCACCGAAATGCAGGTTCTATTCCTGTCTCGTACGCAGTCCGGGCAGCTCCCTAAGGGGTTGCTACGTTACGGCTGTCGCACAACAGCAGGTCTCCACGGAGATCGGGTCGGTCGGTATATGCCATTACACCTCGCCCGAAAACCTTAACCCCCAGCACCCACCCTAATCTGGGCGAAAAAAGCAAGCACCAGGGACTTCATCGATATGCCCTTTAAAGGATTTTTAGGCCCTTCTTCGATACCGGCGCGCTTTGACTAGGATACAGCGCCACCATGCTCATCATATCATATTCCTGCAAAATATACAAGAGCAATTTTACGTCAAAATTCGCTATAATCGAATTTTTTCATGATTTGAGAAGAAAAAAGTCTGCGGTTTCAAAAAAACCGCAGACTTTTCCCGAAAAATTCGAACCGTTTTGATTTTTTGCATATTCATTTTCTATGCACAAATGCCTTATTCCGCACCCTTGAGCGTCTCTACCATATCGATATTTCGGTTCTTCCCCGCCCCCGACGAGGCGACGGCTTTTCCCTCGTCGAGGGAAAAGCTCGCTCCGTCGAGCGCCCGCAGCTCGTGGTCGCCGGCGGTATAGTTCGGGTCACGTTTTCAAATTCGGCAATTACCCCGTCTCTGCCTCCTATTTTCCGAAAATTGAAAAGCGCCTCTTTTCATACAGCTCGGTCTGCACCGCGCCGACTGTGTAGCCCAGTGCGGCGATCACGTCCCGAAGACGCCCCTCGTCGATCGGTTGCTCCGCCAAAATGACCGTGCGCCCCTTGGCGTGCGACGATTCCACCTTTTTGTCGCCGAAATTCCGACGCACGGCGTCATTGACGTGCGCTTCGCACATGCCGCACGCCATCCCCTCGACCTGCAAGGCGATTTTGACCATCGTTGTTCCTCCCGCTCTTTAAGTTAGCTTTCGCTAACCGCAATTCATTTTGTTAGCCGCGCCGAGTTAGGCGCGGCTAACGCCGCAAACACTATACCGCTGTTTTTGCGCGCTGTCAAGCATTTTTCAGGCTTTTTCCGCCTGCAATGCCCGAAATGCGTTCAAAATCGCAAGCACCGCCACGCCGACGTCGGCAAAGATCGCAAGCCACATCGGCGCATAGCCCAGCGCGCCGAGAATCAGGCACGCACCCTTAACCGTCAGCGCAAAGGCAATGTTTTGCTTGGCGATGGCGCAGGTGCGCCGCGCGATCTTGAGCAGGGCGGGCAGCTTGCCAATCTCGTCATTGAGGATCACGGCGTCCGCTGCCTCCACCGCCGCGTCCGAGCCGACGCCGCCCATCGCGATGCCGACATCCGCCGCCGTCAGGACGGGCGCGTCGTTCACGCCGTCGCCCACAAACGCAACCGCTTCGCTTGTCGGGCGCGCGTGCAGTAGCTCCTGCACCGCTTCCACCTTGTCCTGCGGCAAAAGTTGCGCGCGGTATTCCCGCAAGCCGCAGCGCTCGGCGCACTCCCGCGCCGCCGCTTCATGATCGCCCGTCAGCATGACCGTTTTCTTCACACCCACGGCATGCAGCGCGTGCATCGTCTCGCGCACGTTCTCGCGCGGCTGATCTCCCACGACGATCGCACCGAGATAGGCACTGTCCGCCGCGACGTAGACCACCGTCCCGGCCGCCGTCTCCGGCACGTCAACGCCGAAACGCTCCATCAGTCTGCGGTTGCCGACCGCGACCGCGTGCGAGCCGACGCGCGCCGTGATGCCATAGCCGGAATACTCTCGGATGTCCTCCGCATGCCCTTTCACTTCCGGGCAGGATTCCCGAATTTTCTGCGCGACGGGGTGGTTGGAATACTGCTCGCAAAGCGCCGCAAGCTGCAAAAGCTCCGTTTCGCTCCCCTGCGCGCACTCGATCGACTGCACGGAAAATTCGCCCTTCGTCAGCGTTCCCGTCTTATCGAAGACCATCGTCGAGGTTTTTGCAAGTTGCTCCAGTGCCGCGCCGCCCTTGACGATCACGCCGAGCTTCGCCGCCGCACCCATGCCGGAGAAAAAGCTCAGCGGCACGGAGATGACCAGCGCACAGGGGCAGGAAATGACGAGGAACGTCAGCGCGCGCGTCAGCCATTTGGCAAACGGCTGCGCCAGAATCAGCGGCGGAAGCACCGCCAGCAGCACCGCCGCCGCGATGACCGACGGGGTGTAATACCGCGCAAATTTCGTGATAAGCCGCTCGGACTGTGCCTTTTCCTCCGCCGCCGTCTCCACGAGCGTCAAAATCCGCGCCACCGTCGACTGCTCATACGCGCTCTCGGCACGAATTTTCAGCACGCCGCTCAAATTGACGCTTCCCGAGACGACCGCACTGCCCGCACCCACCTCCGACGGCGCGGATTCGCCCGTGATCTTCGAAGTGTCCAGCGCGCTTTCGCCCTCGACGACCGTGCCGTCGACCGCGATCCGTTCGCCCGCCCGCACAAGCAGGATGTCGCCCACCGCGACGTCCTCCGGGCCGGTTCGCACCTCCTCCCCGCCGCGCAGAACGGTCGCGTAATCCGGACGCAGATCCATCAGGTCGGAAATCGAGCGCCGTGACCGTTCGACCGCAAGCTGCTCAAACAGCTCGCCGACCTGAAAGAAGATCATGACCGCCGCCGCTTCTTTCCAATCCCGCATGGCAATCGCGCAAACCGTCGCCAGCGTCATGAGAAATTTTTCGTCAAAAATCTGCCCGCGCAGAATGTTCCGCACCGCAGACCACAGCACGTCATACCCGGCAAGCAGCCACGCCGCCAGCGCAAAGCCGGCCTGCCACCGGTCGCTCAAAAACAGGCTGACCGCGAACAGCGCCGCGCCGAAGACGATGCGGGCAAGCGTCCGCTTTTGCCGCCGTGTCATGCAAGCACCTCACAGTCCGGTTCGACCCGCGCGATGCACTTTTTGACCGCCGCAAGCAACGCCTGCTCCTCTGCGCCGTCGGCAAATTCCAGCGTCATCCGCTGCGTCAGGAAGCTGACCGTCACGCGCTCGATCTCCGGCAGCTTGGCGATCGCCCGTTCCATTTTCGCCGCGCAGTTCGCGCAGTCCAAATCTTTCAGTTTGTACGTCTTTTTCATCGTTTTTACTCCTCAATATGTTCTTTTGCCATGCCGATGATGGTTTTCACATGATCGTCAGCAAGCATGTAATATGCCATTCTTCCGTCGCGGCGGCAACGTACAAGCTTTGCCTGCTTGAGCAGCCGAAGCTGATGCGACACCGCCGAAATGCTCATACCGAGCGTTTCGCAGATGTCCGAAACACGCAGTTCCTCGTCAAACATCGCATAAAGAATGCGAATTCGCGTGGAATCGCCGAAGACCTTGAACAGCTCCGCCATGTCGATCAGTTCTTCCTCGTCCAGCTCGCACAGCGGCTCGCGGCTCGCGTGCAGCTCCTCCGTATATTCCGTTTTTCCCATAGTCTCTCCTTTCTCCGATGCGCCGGTAAGCCGCTCGAATGTCGTTTTAATGAATCCGTGTTTTTTCGTTCAAGCATATGAGTTCCGGCGATTGCGCCCGTTTCCATCATCGGTTTCGTCTCTCATGGTTGTGCGCGTTACCATCATCCCGTTTTTGTTTCTCACCGTTGTTCATTTGAACAATTGCTCAACTGTTGAACTAAGCATAGCACATGCCGTCCCCGCTGTCAATCCCGTATCCCAATTTTTTGCAACTTTTTTCGTCCTCAGTCAGCTTCACTGACGGTTGAAGACGAATTGCCCCACAGGGGGGCAGGAGAAACCACTCGGGAGTGCCCTCGTCAGAGCGCGCTATACGGCGTGTGCAATATTGATGGTACACGCGGCGGGTCGATGCCCGCATCGTCTCGAAACATGCGCCGCAGTGCAAATTCCAATCCGTCGGCAAGGCCGACTCAGCAACGATTCACCATTCAAGTTTCACCATTTACTTTTCACCATTCACGTTTCACTATTCACTCCCCGTAATTGCGGTGGAAGGAATCGTAATATTGCACAATTTGGGTTAACGAGATTTATGCAGTTTTCATGAATTATCTTTTTCCCGACAAATAAGGATTGCAAAGTTCAAAAAAACGCGTTATACTGGTTATGCTGATTTGGAAACGTTTCCAAATCAGCCCGTAACTCACATAATTTTTTGGAGGAATGAAAATGAAGAAACTGCTTGCACTGCTTCTGGCTCTTGCAATGGTCGCTTGCCTGTTCGCGGGCTGCTCCGACAGCAAGGAACCCAAAGGCACCGACGCCCCCGCCGGCAACAAGGACAACGAGAACACCGACGGCGAGACCGGCTCTGTTTACTACCTGAACTTCAAGCCGGAGTTTGACGAAGCGCTTGTCCAGCTCGCTGCTGACTACACCGCCAAAACCGGCGTCGAGGTCAAGATCGTCACCGCTGCTTCCGGCGACTACAACAACACCCTGACTGCCAACATTGAAGACGTCACCGTGTTCAACATCGGCAACACCGCCGCTCTGAGAGACTGGGACGAGTACGCCCTCGATCTGAACGGCACGGCGATCGCCGCCGAGCAGAACAACACCGGCTTCAACCTCTACAACGAGGCAGGCGAACTGAAGGCTCTGGGCAACTGCTATGAGACCTTCGGCATCATTGTCAACACCAAGCTCCTTGCCGACGCCGGCTACACCACCGCCGACATCACCGACTTCGCTTCCCTGAAGAAGGTCGCTGAGGACATCACCGCCCGCAAGGATGAGCTCGGCTTTGCCGCGTTCTCTTCTGCCGGTCTGGACGGCAGCTCCTCTTGGAGATTCTCCGGCCACCTCGCAACCCTGCCCCTGCACTATGAAGGCGTTGTCGAAGAAGTTCCCACCATCACCGGTGAGCACCTCGACCTCTTCAAGAACGTTTGGGATCTGTACATCAACAACTCCACCTGCGAGCCGTCCGTCCTGTCCACCAAGACCGGCGACGAGTCCCTTGCCGAGTTCACCAACGGCGAAGCTGTCTTCTATCAGAACGGCACTTGGGCTTATGCCGACATCATCGGCGCCGGCATGTCCGACGATCAGATCGAAATGATCCCCATCTACTCCGGCGCGGACGACGATGCCAACATCGGTCTGTGCTCCGGCACCGAAAACCACTGGGCGATCAACGCCAAGGCTCCCGAAGCCGATCAGAAGGCTGCCATCGACTTCCTTGTCTGGCTGGTTTCCGATCCCGACGCTTCCGCGGTTTATGTTGAGAAGCTCGGCGCAGTGCCCTTCAAGAACTGCCCCGAATCCACCAACAAGTTCGTCAACGACGGCACCGCTCTGCTGAACGAGGGCAAGACCCCGATCTCCTGGGCGTTCAACTACACGCCGAACGTTGACGCATGGCGCGCCACCGTCGTCACTGCTCTGACTGCTTATTCCGCAGGCAACGGCACTTGGGACGATGTCGTTACTTCCTTCGTCGACGGCTGGGCTTACGAGTACAGCGTCGTCAACGGCTGATTTTTCCGAAATCACATATTGCAGTGCAAGGGGCGGGCAAATGCCCGCCCCTTTTTCCCC
>CAYRMX010000035.1:0-12479 GCA_964425295.1 uncultured Oscillospiraceae bacterium
GCTATACCTGCGCCCCCTACGTCCTCGCCCAGTCCGGCGCAGGTATAGCACCAGACGACCTCGTCGCCGTCGCGCAGCGTATAAGTCGAAGCTCCGACGTTCGGGAACACGCCGTTGACCTTGAACATCCAGCCCGATTCCGTGCCGCAGTCGAATTCATAAAGGTGGGCGATCCCCTCGACATAATAACTGTCATACAGCGGCGTCCAGCTATATTCCAACGGAAGCTCCGCCGCCTCGCAGACGCGTTGGAGTGCCGAAAATGCCGTCTCGCCGTCCGCAAAGGAAACCGTCGTCACCGGGACGATCACACCGTCAGCCGGGAGATAGGGTATTTTGCTCTCGTCGAGGGCGTCAAGGTCGGAAAGCACCGTGACGCATTCGACGCGCACCGTGCAGGCGTTCTCTCCCGCTCCGGTCAACGCGTCCCCGACACTGACCGCATGAAAGCGGCTACCGAGCGTCTCGCCACCAGCCTCCCGTCGGCGCAGAGCAAACAGTCCTCCGCCGACGGCAAGCGCCACGATCACCAAAACCATGATACAGTTGAAAAGGGTTCGCTTTTTCATAGTGTTCTCCGAAATGTGTGATTATTTCCGTTTTTTCCGCAAAATGAGCACCACCGCTGCCGCAAGAACAAGCGCGCACGCAACGCACAGCCACCAGAGCCAGGCGTCGGAAGCTGCTTCTTCCGCGTCCGCCGACGATTCAGGCGATTCGATCGGCTGCGGCTTTTCGGGCGCAGACGTGCCGCCTGCGTTGACCACGTCCGTCATGTCATACAGGCGCGTTTCCCCGTCAAGGAAGCGGACGTAGGCGGTCAGGGCGTAATAGCCCTGCTCGCTTGCCATGCCGTCCACGCCGCCGTCAGCAATGTGGCGAAAGCCGCCGCCCTCGACGGCATAGGCAAGCAGCGCGTCGAGCGCGGAATGCCCGTTTTTGACAAAACGGCTGTCGGCGTCGGGGTCGATGCCCAGCGCCGTCAGCGCCACGATCACCTGCGAGATCGATTCACTCGTGGCGAGGTTCGCCGTCACAAAGCCGCCGTCGGCGCACTGCTGCGCGGAAAGCAGCGCGACTGCCTTGTCGACTGCCGCGCGCACGGCGGCGTCGAGGTCATAATACGGCGCAAGCGCCTGAAGCACCATCGCCGTCGTGTCGGCATCGGTATTCTCTCCGGCGACCGTCCAGCCGCCGTCCGGAAGCTGTGTGTCCAAAATGGCGGCAAGCAGCGCTTCCCGCGTAACATTCCCGACGGGTTCGGGATAGTTTCCGCAATCGAGCGCCACCAGCGCCCAGACAGGCCCGTTCAAGCCCTGTCTGCAAATGAAATCAAGGTCGTTCAGTCCGCGCAAAAGGTCATGTCCGTCCACATCGGTCACGTCCGTTCCCAGCGCCGTCAGCGCAAGGATCAGACGGGAATTTTCGGTGGATTTGCTGCGGTGCAGGCGGTCATTTTCGTCGGCATTTTCGCCGACATATGCCGACACGGCGTCAAGATACGCCGCCGGCACTTCCCGTCCGGAGCGCCTCAGCCCGATGACCAGCCACTCGCCGCCGACAGAGCCGACTTGGGGCGCACCGAGCGATTGCAGATAATCGCCCGTGGCGGCGAAAACGTCGCGCAGCGTTTTGTTGGAGACCTCGGGCGCACCGTTCTGCTCGGTGGGATCGGTCGGTTCGGTCTTTGCGTCCGTTTTTCCCGCCGTTGTTGACGTTACAGACTCCGTCGGTTTGACGGTCGGTTCGGGTTCTTCGGCGCTCACGCCGTCATAACGGTAGTCATTGACATAGTACCAGACGACCACGTCGCCGTCGGAAAGCACGTAATTTCCCAGCGCGGCGTCTGGGCAGAAGCCGTTGACGGAATATTTCCATCCGCTGTAAGTGCCGTTGGCGAATTCCGCCAAGCCGTTAACGGCGCTGACATAGCCGCTCTCTGCGCCCATGGCGGAAATGCCGTGCGCGGCAAGCGCCTTGACGAAGACGTCATAGACTGTGCTACCCTGCTCAAGACGGTAAGTCGTTGTCGGAATCCAGACGATGCTCTGCGCGCCGTAAAGCTCGTTCGGATGCTGCTTGAGGTCGATCGGCTTAGAAGCAAGCGTCGAGCCGACAAGTCGGAACGTCACCGTGATCTGTTTCTCCTCGGGCTTCGTCTCCGTGCCCGGCTTGTTGCCCTCGTCGGGGAGGGCGCTCCACAGGGCGTAGAGACGGTCGGGAAGCTCGGTCGAAACCGCAGTGTATCGCGTTCCCGTCTTGCGGTCGGCGGTGTCAAACCAGCCGTCGAAACGGTAGCCCGCCTTGGTCGGCACGGGAAGCGCCGTTCCGAGCTTTGCGGCGGTGTAAGAAACCGCAGTCGCGTCGTTTTTCAGCTCGGCGCAGGTGCCGCCGTTGAGGTAGAACGTCACGCGGGCGCAGACCTCGCTGACGCGGACAGCGACGGTGTATTCCGCCGTTGAGCCGTCCTGCGCCGTGACGGTGAAGCGCCACGTTCTGCCGCCGTCCGCTGTCACGAGCGTGCTCACCGTGGCAAGCGGATGCGAGGTCATCACGCTGACAGCGGCACTGTCGGCGCTGATTGCGCTGCCATAGGGCAAAAGCACGCTCCAATTTGCGCCGTTTTTCTCCGCCTCCACACCGGAAACGCGCACGCTTTCCACTCCCGCGTCGCTCGAGGGGACGAACTGCTTGGTGGTGATCGTCAGGTCGGGAAGCGCGCCGTAAAGTTCCTTGCGGCTGTCGCGGTCGGTGTTGACGCCGTTAAAATAGGACGGCTGCGTGCCGGTATAGCCGCCCTTGGAGATGCCGACGTATGCGCCCAAGCCGAAATAGGTCGTGTGCAGCGCGCCCTCCGTGAGTGTATAGGTGTCGGGCAGTGCGAAGCTGAGCTTCAGCGCATTTTTTTCGGCGATCTGATACTGCGAGCTTTCGCTGCTGACCGTGGTCTTCTCGCCCGCCGAGCCGGAGAGTGTATACTGCGCATAGGTCGTCGGGGCAAGCACGCCGTCGGAATATTCCAAGCCGGGATTGACGAGCGCAGCCAGCTTCGGAAGCGGCATTTGCAGTCCGTCAAAGCAGAGCGTCAGTTCGTCGTTCGTGTTGAGGGAAAGGCTGAGCTTTCCGTCTCGCACGGACACATCCAGTGACTTCGCCGACGCGGTGACGTCCAGCCCCAGCGCGCGCAGAACGTGATACACCTCCGTGCCGTCCGCCGTGCGCAGACGCAAAATACTGCTGCCCTCGCACAGCGCGGCGGTATAGCTGCCGTCGCCGTTGGCGGTCAAAGGCGTCCAGTCGTCCGTATACGTCGAGCCGATCGACGCATGCAGCGAAACGGCGGTCACGTTCGAAGACGGCGTGAACGTAAAGCTTGCAAACTGCTGCGGCGCGGTCGAGCCGTTCACGGAGCGGACAAAATAGGAGATCTCATGCTCTTTTCCGCCGCAGCCGGTGTCGATCACGGTGCTTCCGCTGCCGCCGACCTTCACGACCAGAATAGCGGCGTTCTTTTCCGCCGTCGCGCCGTAAACGCAGGAATTTCCGTTCGTATCGACAAAATCGAGGGCATCATAGGTCAGACGTAGGATGCTCACGCCGTTATCCACCGCGCAAATCGTCGCGCCGGCATAATAGGCGTCCGTGACCTTGACGGACGAGCCGCCGATGACCTCGACGCGGTAATTCGGGTCGACATAGTAATTGCCCGTTGCGGAATCGGTCGCCTGCAAAACGCGGTGCAGATAAAGTTCAAAGCGCTCGCCCACCGCAAGTTCGAGATAATGGCTGTCGGGCGCGTTTGTCAAAATCGTTGCGTTGTCCGCGTCCGTTGCAAGCTCGGCTGCGCGCGCAGCGGGCGTCAGATCGGCGGTCGTGACGGTGATGGGCGTACCGCCGCGAAGCGTCGCCGCCTTTTTCACATAGCCGTTCAGCTCCAGCTCATAGTGGAGCGTCACGCCGTCGGGAATCTCATAGGTATAGATGCTCTGCGCGCCCTGCGCCGTCACACCGGTCGGCTCGATCAGCTCAAGCGGCTCATAGAACTTCACGCGATGGCACAGCCGCAGGGTTGCCCCCGTCGGAACGCTAATCGCCACGGTCGTCTTCGGCGCGATAACAAACTTTCCGCTGTCGGACTGTGAGGCGGGCAGCCCCTTAAAGTTCCGCACCTCGCTCGAACCGTAGGTAGAGTAAAGATAGGTCGTGCCGCTGCTTCCGAACTTGTCGGCAGAGGTCGGAAGAAATGCGTAGTGATACTCCGCGCCCTCGGGCGTGGCGGGAAGCAGAAACCGGCCGCGGGCATTGCCGCCGTTTACGGCGTCGTCGCTTCCGGCGGTGTAAAGCGTTCCGTCGGCAGAGGTCATGCGCACGGTATATTCCGCAAGGTAGGGATTGGACAAAGCATAGCTCGTCATGTCGACCGCACGGAGCGTCAAACTCTGCGCGCCGTCGCAGTCAGCCACCGTAAACGGCCCGCCGCCGTGCCCGACGCCGCCCAGAAAGCCGCAATAGCGGTACTCCCCGGCGGGCAGAGAGAAGGTCAGCTCCGAGCCGTCCACCGCTTTTTCCGCGATCAGGCTCTCCCCCTGCCGGATCTGCAAGGTGTCCAGCGCACTTGCGCCGACGATCTTCACGGTAAACGCCCGCTGCGCCGCGGGTTCAGCCGCAGACGCCGCGGGCAGCATGCCCATCAGCAGTGCAAACGCCAACACAAACGAAAACAAACGCTTTTTCATGATTTCTCTCCTGTGTTCCCGATGTTGGGCCGTAAAAAACGGCCGCAACGGCATTTTGAATGCCGACGCGACCGTGTTACTTCTCGCCCCAGTTCTGTCCCTCGCGCCATCTCAGGCGCGCCCTTCAGCTTCGAGCATGGCTGGTCTTCTGGCTCGTGCATTGGGGAAGAACACTTCCTGCGCCCGAATTCCGCCTTCCCGGGTCTCCCCAGTGACCGGATCACTCCACGAATCCAAGCTCCTGCACCTACAGCAACGGGCAATGCCCCGGATTTCACCGGGTTTCCTAATCTCTCGCGCCGTCGAAGTTCTCGGGCGGAGGACGCCATGCAGCATATGAAATTTCAATATTGCGGCGAATTTCGCAGGACGATACCGTCGTTTGCTCATTCGGTCATATTATATCCATATCACAGCGGAAAGTCAACAGCAATTTCTCCCGCCCACGTTTACCTTATTCCCCGAAATATGCGGCGATCGTCTGCATCCGCTCGCTCTGCGCGACGCGGAACGGACAGCGCCCGTCACAATGACCGCACTGCACGCAGTCGCCCGCCTTATGCTCGAGCGTCCGATAATGCTCCTTTGCCAGAGTGTCCCCCAGCAGGGCAAGGTCGTAATATTTGTTGATGAGCGCGATATCCAGTCCGGCGGGGCAGGGATGGCAGTGCTTGCAATACACGCACTTGCCGACCGAATCGCTCGGCGCGAACGCGCCGATGCAGGAATAATCCAGCTCCTCCTCGGTGGCGTCAAAATAGCGCAGCGCCTCGCGCAACTCCTCCTCATTCCCGTAACCGCCCATGACGGAAAGCACCGCCGGCTTATCCAGCGCATATCGGATGCACTGGTGCTGGCTGAGCGCAATGCCGAACGGCGAACGCGCGGCATCGAGAAGCTGACCGCCGCCGAACGGCTTCATGACCGTGATGCCGACGCCCTCCTTCTGGCAGCGGCGGTAGAGGTCATAGCGCTCCCCGTTTTCTCCGAAGCCGTAATTGCCCTTGCCGTAGTCATAGACAGGGTTGATGCTGAACAGCACCACATCCACGATTCCCATGTCAAGCACCCGGTTGACCAGCGACGGCGTATGCGAGGAAAGCCCGATGTGGCGGATGACGCCCTGCCGTTTCAGCGAAAGAACATAGTCGAGGACGCCGTTTGCCTTGTATGCTTCGAGGTCACTTTCCTCGTCCAGACAGTGGATGAAGCCGAAGTCGATGTAATCCGTTTGCAGCGACGCAAGCTGCCACGCGACCGATTCTTTCACGACGTCCTGATCCGTCGACCAGCCGTAGACCCCGCTGCGATAGTCCGCACCGAAGTGGATCTGCAAATAGACCTTTTCCCGAATGCCTTTGAGCGCCTTTCCGAACGCGGCGAACGTCGCGGCATGACCGCCCGCCATGTCGAAGCAGTTAACGCCCGCGTCGACCGCGGCGCGAACAGTGGCAATGATTTCTTCTTCCGGTCGCTCGCCGATCACCGCTGTTCCCATGCCGATAACGCTGAGCTGTTCCCCACCGCGGGGCAAGGTACGATATTGCATAAAAATCCCCCTGTTTGACCCGCCGTTTCCCGTGCGGCGCGGATTCTGATACTACTGTTATTATAATAGCTTTTCGGACTTCGTCAATACTTCTCGGTGCTTTTCGGCATTTTCGGCGATTTTTACACTGAAAAAACCGTTTTATCCGGTACACTTTCCTCAAAACTACCGATTCCCGATCGTTTCAGTCGTTTTCGTTCCGGACGGAGAAGTCCTTATCGGGAAAGAAAATCGAGACGATTGAAAACGCGGCACAGCCAAGCTGCGCCGCATTTGATATTTAGTTTACTACGCGGACGATGCAGGTAAATTCTCTGCCCCGATAGGTCACGGTGACGTTCGTCGTGCCGCGGGAGATGCCAACGACCACGCTGCCCTCCATATTGCAAACATTCGGGTTTTTCACCTCATATTCCGCGCCGTCAAGACGGTTGCCCACAGCGTCATAGAGATACAGCCCAAGTGTTTCGCCGATGGAGAGGGTGACGTCCTCATATTGCAGATGTGCGCCGTCGTCTTCGGCGTCAAATTCGCAGTCGACCTGCAATGAAACCGTCTTGCCGCCGACATCGGCGGTGATCGTCGCCGTGCCGGGCGCGACCGCCACCAGAATGCCGCGCTGATCGATCTCCGCCACGGTTTCGTCCGAGCTGGACCATACGGCGGTGATGCCCTCGGGGAGGTTGTCGACTTCCAGTAAGATGCCCTGTCCCTTGCGGGTGAGGGTCAACTGTCTGCCCACATTGAGCAGCGGCTCATAGTCCGCCGGAAGCGTCGGCGCGAGGCTGCCGTCCGTCGGCGTGCCGCAGATGACGGTACATTTCACTTCGCGCGAGCCGCATTTGACGATAACCGTCGCTGTGCCCTCGCCCGCTGCCGTCAGGATAAAGGTCGCGGACTTTTCGTCCGTGCCGATCGCGGTCTGCGCTGTTTCGGCTATGGTGACGACCGCTTCATCCGAGCTGCTGCAATAGAGCTTTTCCTCGCAGGTGTCATTGACGAAAGCTGTCATTTCCTGCGTCTGCCCGACCTGCGCAAAAAGAATGCTTTCCGGCTCGACACGCAGCGCGGTGCAGGAAGTCTCGACGTTCACCGTCGAGGTCAGGCCCTCGCGGTCGACCAGATTTTCCAGCCCCGGCCACCAGCCGATCATGTCGCCGATGAAATACAGCACGACCAGCACCGACAGCACCAGAAAGACCAACGCCGCCGTCAAAAGTCCCTTGGTGCTCTGATTTTGCTCGGGCTTGGGCGCTTTTTCACGGACGGGAGTACGGGGTGTTTCGCGCACGGTGCGCGGACGGCGCTCGGGCTCGTTGCTGCGCTTGCGCTGCGCAGGGGCGCGGTGGCTCTGTTCGTGAACCGCGCTGCCGCAAAGCGGGCATTTCCCCTGCTCCGCATCATATATCGTGCCGCAGTAATAACATACCGCCTTGTTTTCCATAAAGTATAACTCCTTCCAAATGCCGTGGATCGGATCTCGGTTTTCCCTATCATATCATTTTCTTGAGAATATGACAAGATTCTTGTTGATTTTTTTGAAAAAATGTCATAGTATATAATTGTCAGAATTTGATTTTTTAGTTCAAGGAGGCGTAATCGATGTCCCAACTCAAGATGGTATCTCCGCTTCTTGATCACCTGTTCCTCGAAAAGGACTTGGGAAACGGACGCACCTGTTACCTTCTCCGCTCCGAGAGCGGTGAGGAACACTTCGTTCTCAAGCAGCTTTCCGTTCCCGCGTCGGATGCGCAGGTGCGCGCGCTTATTCTTTCCGGCGCATATGCCGACGAAGCTGCTGTTCAGGAATATTACGGCAGAGTGGTCGCCGACATCCGCGTGGAGCTGGACAAGGGCAAGGAGCTTGCCGCTTCCGGCAATTTCGCCGGTGCGCTGAATTATCAGATCGAACCGAAGGATGGTGGCGTCGGATTTGATGTTTACATACTCTATCCGCTCTATGCTCCGCTGAGTGATTATTTGGCTGCCAGTGCCATCACGAACCTGCGCGCCGTCAATCTCGGCATTGACCTGTGCGACGCACTGTCCACCTGCCGCGAGGCGGGATATCTCTTCGCAAATGTCAAGCCGGAGAATATTTTCCTGATGCCGTCG
The DNA here is from genome assembly GCA_964425295.1 of uncultured Oscillospiraceae bacterium. GTDB lineage: Bacteria > Bacillota > Clostridia > Oscillospirales > Oscillospiraceae > JAZOXB01. The sequence continues at coordinate 8,401 of CAYRMX010000035.1, forward strand.
GGTCGATTCCTGCTGGGCGACCTCGGGCTTGCCTCGGTAGACGACCTGCAATACACCTGCGTGCCGGAGGAATACATCGGCGCTTATTCCGCGCCGGAGCTGTCCGACATCACGGTGTCCCCCAACCTCACGATCGATCTTTATTCCCTCGGCATGGTGCTCTACCGCATTTATAACGGCAACCACGGCCCGTTTGAAGACGAGCACACCGGCGAAGCAATGGCGGACAAGCTCCGTCTGACGGGCAAGCCCCTGCCCTCGCCGATCTATGCCGACTACGAGCTGGCGAGCATCATTCTGAAAGCCTGTTCGTTCAAAAAAGAAGACCGCTACCAGACCCCTGAGGAGTTCAAGCAGGCGCTCGTGCTTTACATGCAGCGCAATGAAGTCTCCGATTCTCTGATTGTTCCGCCGATCATCGCCGCCGACGAGCCGCTTGCCGCACCGGAAGCTGAGCCGTCCGCCGAAGAACCAATGCGCATGACGGAAGCCGAGGAGCTGGACGACGATTTCCGCCGTAGCTTTACCCCGAACCTCTCCGGCGCGGGCACGGAGGCGGACATCGAGCCGGAGCAGGAAGTTCCCGTCGAGCCGCAGTCCGAACCCGCTGCGCCCGCTCCCGCCACCGAACCGGCTGCGGAGCAAACGTCCGAGCAAGAGGTCGACCCCGATCAGATGGATCTGGATTCGCTGCTTGCCTCCGTTTCCGAGGTCGTCGGCGACGCCCCGAAGGAAACGCCGCAGGAGCAGCAGCCCGAAGAACCCGAAGCTCCCGCCGAACCCGTCCCCGCGACCCACGACTATGTGGACACGGAAAGCACCCCTGTCAAAGCGCCGGAAACGAAAAAGGGCAATTCGAAGGTCGGCTCGGTCATCACAATTGCGGTTCTGCTTCTGTGCATCGGCGCGGTGCTCTATTTCCTGCTGAGCTGGTATTTTGTCGACGTTACGCAGCTCAACATCGTCGCCTGTGACACCGAGAGCATCACCGTCGAGCTGCTTTCGGGCGACGAAGCGGGTCTGTTCCTTCTCAACTGCACGGACAGCTACGGCAACGCCTACTCCGGCTCGCAGGACGGCGACCGTTATACGTTCCGCGGTCTTCAGGCAAAAACGACCTATCAGATTTCCATCGACGCCGCGGGCTACCACGCTCTGCGCAACGCCGATGCTTATACCATCAATGTCACCACCCCGGAATCGACGCAGATCACGTCGTTCACCGCCTTGCGTGGCGATGAAGACGGCGAAGTGCTCCTGACGATCGAGCACGACGGCCCTGCGCCCTCCCAGTGGAAGCTTTCGTGCACCAACGGCACGGACAGCAAGTCTTTCGCCTTTGAAGGAAACACCTACCTCGTCACGGGGCTGACCCTGAACGAGCAGTATACATTCACACTGGAAAGCACGGACACCGTTTACCTCTCCGGCATCTGCACGTTGGAATATGAAGTTCTGCCGAACGTGGAGGCAAACGACCTGAACGTGACGGACATCACGGGCAACACCGTGACCGTCTCCTGGACGCCCGGCGAAAACACGCCGTCCGAATGGACGTTCACCTGCGAAGCCCCCGGCTTTGAAACGGTTAACGCCACCTGCTCCGAGCCGAGCTTCACGCTGACGCTGCCTGATTTCTCGCGGGACTATGTCTTCTCCGTCAGCGCGCGCGGGATGGACGCGCCGGAAACGCTCACACTTCCCGCCGACCCGATCGTTGTGGAGGATCTTTCCGCGGTGTCCAACGGAGACGGCACGCTCACCGTCACATGGAGCGCGCCCGCCGGTGCGCCGAGTGGCGGCTGGTACGTCTCTTACCGCCCCGTCGGCAGTCTGCACCCGGCATACATGCAGTCCGACGCTACGACCGACCGCTCCATCACACTCAACGGGCTTGTCCCGAACGCCGAATATGAAATCATGCTCTCCCTGACCGGCGCGGACGCCGATTCGTCCATCTTCGGTCACACGAAGCTCACCGTCACGACCCCGGAGGCAGAGGCATTCACCGCATTCGGCACAACGCCCAAGCCGCCGTATACCGCCGCTTCCGGCTTCATTTCCCTCTGGGCGAAGCCGACGAAGGAAAACTGGACATACCTGGATTTGTCCAACACCAAACGCACATTCGCGGCAAATGAAGAAGCCGCTGTTTGTATCGAGGTCAACGCAGTCAACGCCTCGACCGATACCGTCACGCTGCTCTATGCGGTTCGCGACGCCGATGGAAAGGTCGTCAACGACGCATTCCGCCAGCTCGAGTGGGACGATATGTGGTACAGCCGCCGTCATGTCAACGTCGTTCCGATGCCCGCAGCGCAGGGCGAGAACAGCGTCCCCGGCGACTACACGCTCGAAATCTATGTCAACGGGAAGCTGCTTGCTTCCATCGGCTTCACGATCGCGTAAGCCTCCCCTTTTACCCGGCACGTTCGTGCCTTTCCATATAGAAAAATCGGGCTCGACGCCCAAAGCAAGGAGGAAACTATGGAAAACTGGTTTGTTGTGGTCATGGGTCTTTGTACGGTTTTCGTCGTGCTGACGCTCATCATCCTGCTGTGCACGCTGCTTTCTAAGATCTGTCAGATGGGCAGCAAGAAAGAAGATGACGTTCCCGCACCTGCCGCAGCCCCCGCACCCGCAAGCACGATCCCCAATCGCGCCGAATTCGTCGCAGCCGTTTCCGCAGCCATTGCGGAAGCAAGCGGCACGGATGCCTCCGCGATCCGCATTGTGTCCATCAAAAAACTCTAAAAACGATTCATGAAAGGTGAAAAAGAAATGAAAAAGTATCGTGTCAATGTTAACGGCTCGCTCTACGAGATCGAGATCGAAGAAATGTCCGCTCCCGCCACCATGAGTGCGCCCGTCGCCGCTCCCGCCGCAGCCCCCGCACCCGCTGCTGCGCCTGCTGCTCCCGCTCCCGCCGGCGGCACAAAGATCAACGCCCCGATGCCCGGCACCATCCTCGATGTCAAGGTTCAGAACGGTCAGAGTGTCAAGAAGGGCGACATCCTCGTCATTCTCGAAGCGATGAAGATGGAAAATGAGATCCTCGCTCCGTGCGACGGCACCGTTGCCTCCGTCAACGTCCGCAAGGGCGACTCCGTCGAAACGCAGGCTCTCATCTGCTCCATCGGCTGATCCCGGTGCGTAAAGGGAGAATGCAACATGTTCAAAGAAAATAAAAAAATGCGCAGAGCGATGATCGCCCTTCTGGTGCTGGGCTTTCTCGTTTGCATGTGCATGACGATTGCCTCCGCCGCGCCGGAAGAATCGGGTGAACCGCTTCTGACCGCCGCGCCGGAAAACGCCTCTGCGACTGGCGAAACCGTCGCAGAGGATGAGGACACCGCCAACTCCGGCGCGACCTCCAACGTAGAAGCACTGGAAAACTTTATTGACCAGACCGGTATCATGATGCTCATTGACAACATCGACTGGAAGTCGGTCATCATGATCGTCATTTCGTTTGTGCTGATGTTCCTTGCCATCGGCAAGGGCTTCGAGCCGCTGCTGCTCCTGCCCATCGCCTTTGGTATGCTCCTGACGAACCTCCCCGGCGCGGGCATGTTCCACTCCGAGATCTTCGAGGGCGGCCATGTTCACTGGGATCTCATCAAAAACGGCGTTGACCTCGGCAACGGAACGACCGAAGCCGCCGGTCTGATCGACATTCTCTACCTCGGCGTCAAGCTCGGCGTCTATCCCTGCCTGATCTTCATCGGCGTCGGCGCCATGACCGACTTCGGTCCGCTGATTGCCAATCCGAAGAGCCTGCTGCTCGGCGCTGCCGCTCAGCTCGGCATCTTCATCGCGTTCATCGGCGCGGTTGCGCTGGGCCTCGGCGGCCCCGTCATGGAAAACATCCAGAAGCTCGCCGCTTCCATCGGCATCATCGGCGGCGCAGACGGCCCGACGGCGATTTACGTCACCTCCCGTCTTGCTCCGAGCTACCTCGGCCCGATCGCCATTGCTGCATATTCTTACATGGCGCTTGTTCCGGTCATTCAGCCGCCCATCATGCGCGCCCTGACCACCAAGAAGGAGCGCCTGATCCGCATGGACAACCTGCGCAC
>CAYRMX010000036.1:0-12226 GCA_964425295.1 uncultured Oscillospiraceae bacterium
ATCTCAAGGATGCGCTTGTAATCGGTGTCATCTTTTTCCGGCTCGGCGATCTTGTAACGGCACGAACCGAGGGCGGACGACGGGGTATGCAGCAGCAGCTCCAGCTCTTTCGGATTTTCCTCATCCATGACCATCAGGCGGTCGTTGAGGACGCCGACGATGCCGTGATGCGCACCGTAGACCTTGGTGATGCAGTCGCTTTCAAGGGCGGTTTTGATGACGCCGTAAGCGCTGGCATTGATGACGGACGAAGGACCGCCGGACTGCCCGATGATGGCAGCACCGACCAAAGGTTTGTTCTTAGCCATGAAAAATTACCTCCAAATGGCTCAGTTTTTGTCTGATAGCAGTATAGCACAACTCCGCGCGCATTGCAAGTGACCCCGCCCGAAATTTCAAAATCCGCTGCTCCATCATCGCCCCGCTTGAATGCGCTATCGTATTTCGTTCCGTAGGGTCGATGCCTATTGCGCAGCCGTTGGCGGCTTTGTCGCTTTACGGATGACCCCTTTCGGGTACATCGAGCCGCTTTACACAATCGTCGTATAACACCTGTAGAGTGGGATGCCCTCATCCCGCCGAAATATTGCACTGCACGCAATCGCTCCCTCTGACGAGGGAGCTGTCAGCGAAGCTGACTGAGGGAGATAAAACTATGTTATCAGGCAAGGTGTGCTTTTGTAGGAAATGATTCTCTCCCTGCGTCAAAAATCAATGATTTTTGACACCTCCCTCGTCAGAGGGAGGTATTTTGGTGCGCAGCAGAATGGATAGATGTTTTGTAGGGCGAATGAATAGCGAAAGGTGAATAGTGAATGATAGTGGTGTCCGCTCCGCGGACGGATTCAAATTGCGCTGCGGCGCAGATTGCGGGTATGCCGCCGCTTATTCCTTACCGCTCATTCCCCTGCTCCGGTTTTTTCCGGCACAACTCGGAGATCTCGCCGAACCGCGCGCAGATCTTGTCATAATTCTCCGCGCGGTGCGGGAACATGCAGCGCGAGCAGTCCTTGCTCCCGTCGTCGGTATAGGTAAACCCGCCGCCGCAGTTCTCGCCGAGGGCGTAGAGCGGGCAAAAACAGAACAGACAATTGAATTCGTCGGGATTCGCGCACGGGTGGCACGGAAAATACTCACAATCCCGATTTTGGACAAAACGGTAGCTCATTGCGCCGCACCGATCCTTTCGCCGATGTGTACGGCGGTCTCAACACCTGCCGCGGAGTTCTCTGAAATGTCATTGTCAATTTGCACTGCGCCCGCGCGGCACAGCAAAATGACGGTCGAGCCGCCGTACTCAAAATAGCCCTTTTCGCCGAGTTTTTCGAACGCGGCGGGCGTTTCGCGGTGGTTGCGGATTTTGCCGACGAGCAGCGCGCCGACCTCCATCTGCACCATATCGCCGAAATGCGCGGTGTGCAGGCGCGTGTAGCGTCGGGCGTTGCGCCGATAAACGCCGAGCGAGCCCGCGATCGGGTTGACCGTGTGCAGCACGCCGGGAATTTCGACCGTCCGCTCCTGTTCGCCGGCGTCGGGATAGACATAGCGATGGTAATCGTCGGGCGCAAGGCGGAAAATCAGGCACAGACCGCCCGAAAACTCCGCCGCGAGCGTCGGGTCGTCGAGCAGCTCCGCCGCCGTGTACGGCACGCCCTTGACGTCGAAGACCGCGTTTTCGTCGATTGGCAGCGCGAGGAGCTTGGAATCGGCGATGGCGGGCAGCTCATGTGCCGCTGTTTGGTTGACATAATGTTGGCGCTGACGCGTGAAGAATGCGTTGAAGTTTGGAAAATCCTGCGTGGTGCAATCGTCTGCGGAAATGTTGTAACAAGACATAAATTTCCGAACCTTGCCGCGCGAGAAGCGGGATTTTTGCCACGCGGCGTAGGCATTGGAGACGAATTTTCGGCATAAGATCGTCTTGGCGAGCACCCTGCCGATCGCCGTGCCGTAGACGAAGCGGATCGCGCCCGCACCGACCTCCGGCACTTCGACGCAGGTTTTCAGTTTTCGGTCATAAACGCGCATGGAAATTCCTCCCTGATCTTAATTTTGCGCCCCACGCGCCCTTGGTTCTCCGGGATGAACGCAATAACATTACAGCAAACGTGATGTCAAAGAGATCTGCCCCGTTCGCTTGACTGCGCCGACGATCTACACATTTTACTGCGGCACGTTCGCTACGCTCTGCCCTGCTCAAAACACGGTAGATTCTCACTTGATTATATCAGCCGCGCGCCGGAATTGCAATCGCATTTCCTACCTCGCCGCCAATAACGTACCGACGCGTAGGGCGGAGGAATGCCTCTGCCGCAAATTCCGCACACGCCCATCGCTCCCTCTGACGAGGGAGCCGGCTTTTGCGAAGCAAAAGACCGGGGGAGAGAAAAACTACGATGTCAAACGAAAGCACATTGCCGGCGGGAAATAATTCTCTCCCTCCGGCAAAAGCTTCACTTTTGTAACCTGAAGGTGAATTGCTCCGCAGTGGAAGAGGAACCGTTCCGGTGCGCCCTCGTCAGAGGGAGATATTTTGCTGCGCAGCAAAAATGAAGCACCCGGCGGGAATATTCCCGCCGGGTGTTGCAATTTTTCGGACAAACTGTCAGTTCAGTTTGTAAAGGGAGATCGCCGCGCCATGGGCATAGGTTGTGCCGTAGAAGCGGAAGCGATCATTGCCGTTACCGGATAACGTATTGAATCTAAGAACTTTCTCACCGAAGCCGATTTTTACAAAGTCATTGGAGTCGGAGTCGATGGAGCATGTTTGGGCGCTGGTGGAAAAACCAAGCCCATTGCCCGATTTGTTATTATAGATGTACTTGCCATCAATCGTGAGCGTATAACCGGTGGAGACCTTTGTAATGGTGACCTGACAGGAGGTAAGTGCGTTGGTTGTATCGGTGATCACGCCGCTTGCATCCGTTGCGGTAACATAGTTCGAGGCATCGTCGACGCCTTTGAGCACCTTAACGTTGTTCGAGCCGGTGCCGCCGGTGTGGTAAGCAATCAGGTAAGTACCAGACCAGTCTGCCGTGCCGTCGACCGTCGGAACAGCGGTGACCTTGGTATAGGTCTTGCTCATGGGTTCGTTGCAGCTATCGCACTTGCCGTCACCGTCGCTGTCTGCGTGTTCGCCGGTGGCTTCAATGACTTCGGTCTTCGCGAGCTTGCAGGCGTCGCAGCGGTAGACGTTTTCGCCGTCAGTGCTGCAGGTCGCTTCGGTGCATTCGTCAGTCTTCTTGGCCATGTTGTGCGTCTGGCAGGTATACAGCGGCGCGTTGACGAACAGATACTGTGCAGCGGAATCTTCATAGAAGGAATAGACCGCAAGGCAGCCGCTCATGACTCGGAGATACTGCGCAGCGTTATTGTAGCTGGCTTTGGCGCACTTGACGCGATGACCGCCGGTGACCTCTTCCAGAACGAAAGAGGTGTATGCCGTTTCCGCAGATTTGTCGAAAGTTTCGGTGAGCTTGACATGCGTGCCGTCGGCATAGAGATACTTGCCGTCGGCGGTCTTGAACGAAACGGTTTCGTCCTCGTTCTCGACGATCTCAAACTGCGCGACCTTGATGCCGTCCTCGTGCGAATAGGCTGCAAGCTTATCCTTTGCGTTCGCAGGAGCGTCCGCCGCGGTGATCACGCCGCCCTCGACCATTTCGAGCTGCTCCTTGTTGCCGGAACTGCCGGAATAGGTGGTGGGTTCGAGGCTGACGAGCTTGCCCGCGTCTGCGTTATAGAACGCAACGTAGGTCGGCTCGACAGGCTCTTCGGTCGAGCCGCCGGTGGAGGAGGAGCTGGGAGCGGGCGTCGGCTCGGGCGTTTCGCTCGGCTCGGGCGTTTCGCTCGGCTCGCTCGATTCGCTCGGCTCGCTCGATTCGCTCGGCTCGCTCGATTCGCTCGAATCGGTGTTCTCAGCCAGCTCGTACAGACCGAAGATGTAAGGGTCGGCGTTCGAGGCGTTGAAACCGTAGCAGGTGATGTAGCCGAGGTAGTATTCAAGATACTGCGCCTTGTTGTAGCTCTGCGCGGTGTTGCAGCGGATATAGAAATTCGTGCCGTCGTCGTTGGCGGACTCAAGGACAAACTTAGTGTTGGCATCCTCTGCGTCGACCAGCGTGACATCCGTGCCGTTGCAGGAAAGGTACTTGTTGTCGGCGGTCTTGAACGTGAGAACACCGTCGTTGTTGATCACGTTGAACAGGGCAACGTTGGTCGCCTTGGTGGTCAGCTTCTTATCGGCACCGAGGGTAGCATCGGCGGTTTTCAGCTCGACTTTCGTGGTATTGCCAATGTAAGTGTAGCTTTCATCGGTCATGACCTTGCCGTTTGCAATATTGAAGATCGCGACGGACTTCGAAGCATCGGGGATCGACGGTTCAACGGTTTCCTCGGTCGAGCCGCCGGTGGAGGAGGAGCTGGGAGCGGGCGTCGGCTCGGGCGTTTCGCTCGGCTCGGGCGTTTCGCTCGGAGCAGGGGTTTCGCTGGGAGTCGGCTCGGCAGAGCCTTCGACCAGCTTGAAGAGGTAGGCGTCCGTCTGAACGCTGCTGAGGGGGCCGTAGAAGCGGAAGTAGCTGTATTCGCTGCCGGTGTTGCTTGTACCGTGGTTATAGCGCAGGGTATAGACTGTGCCGAGATTATCGGCCTGCACGGCGGCTTCACCGTCGGCAAACGCGATGGTGCAGGTAACGGGACTGGTGTTGAACGTGATGCCGTTGGCTGCATTGCCGTCATTGACCTTCGGGCCGATGTAGCCACCGGAACCCTTGACGGTGTAGCCACCGGTCACAGCAGCGACCGTGAGGGAATAGGCAGCGGGGACGGTGACCTTGCCGTCGGCGATGGTTGCGGTCACGGCGCTGTCGGTCGAGCCGGTGAAGATCGCCGCCGTGCCGTCGCCGTTGTCATAGCCGATGACGTAAGTGCCCGCGTAGTCGGTGAGGGCAGAGGTGACCTTGGCGAAGGTCAGATCCTCAGCAGGCTCGTCGCTACCCTCGCCGGAGGAGGACTCGGTCGGCGTCGGGGTGACGGGCGTTGCGCCCTTGACGTACATCTCCATTGCGAAGAGGTCTTCATTTGTGGAGTTGACGAAGTACATGCTGAAATAGCTCTTGTCGGCATACCATTCGACGCTCTTGCATTCGCCGCCGGTACCCGTCGCGGTGGTGTTTTGCAGATAGACACAGCCGGAGGTCACCGCGTCGGTGATCTTCCAAACGGTGTGGGTATCCTGCGCGAAGTTGATGGAGCTGTAAGTGCCGCCGGTTCCATTGTTGGGGATGGAGAGCTTCTTGCCCTCGGCGTTCTTGAGGAAGAAGCCGCCCTCGGTCGTTTCGATCGTCCAGACGATCGCGCTGTCGGCTTCGGTGACCGTCAGGAGCCCGTTGCTCGGGGTGACGGCAACACCGGCGCGGTAAAAGTTGCCGCCGCTGGCGTCTGCGGTGGAGAATGCGAGGGAGTTTGCCTTGTTGACGAACACGACCTTGTCGCCGTCCTTGAGGGTGGTGGACAGACCATAGACTTCGCCGGTGGCGGTGGGCTTCTCGTTGACGAGGGTGATTCTGCCGGCGCCGCTCACGGTGTCATAGCCGTCACCCGCCTTGATGGTGGGCAGATTCGTGGTGGCGTCCTTAGCGAAGGATTGGACATAGTCGGCGATGACCATGTAGTCTTCCTTGACGTAGTCGAGGACGTTTGCTGCGCCCTTGAACATGGCGAAGCCGTCGCCGAGGTCACGGAGGGTGTAGTTATAACCTGCGAGGTTATAGGTCTTGGTGAGGTCGAGGGGCTGACCGCCGACGGTGACGTTCTTGACGCGGTATTCGCCGGTCGGAGCGCCCGTCCAGACGCCCTTGTCGTCCTTCTGAACGGTGCTGGTGATGTAGGTGTGGATTTCGTAGGTAATGCCGGAGACCTGGAGGAAGCCGCCGCATTCCTTAGAGCCGTCGGGAGCGGCATCCTTTGCGCCCCATTCCAGAGCGTCGAGGATCTGCTGACCGGTGACGGAGATCAGGCAGGCAACGTTGCCGAAGGTGTGGATATCCTTGCAGGTCTTGTAGGAGATATCGCCGGTGATCGCCTTGTTGCGAACGCCGCCGCCGTTCATGATGGCTGCATCGACGTGCAGACCCTGAACGGTCTCGAACTGATAGAACAGCGCGTCAGCCGCGAGGTCGCCGGTGTTGGTTTCCTGCTTGCGGACGAGGCGGTTGCCCTTTGCGTCATAGTTGTCGAGGGTGATGTCGGCATGAGCGATGACAACGCCGAGCTTCTCGTCGACGGACTTCATCCATGCGTCCTTGATCGCCTTGACGTCCTTGTCCGAACCGCTGTAAGACTTGAGCAGCTCGGTGGAGATCTTGCCGTCTTTAATGGTCATCTTGCCGATGGTGTCGAAGTAAGAACCGGTCTGGGTCAGAACGACGGTCTTGCCGTCCTTGTCCTTGACTTCCTTGTGCTCCACGGTGGAGTGGGAGTGACCGTCGATGAATGCGTTCAGACCGGTCGTGTTGGCGATGAGTTCTTCGCTCGTCCACGGCTTGGAGGAAACGTCGTCACCGAGGTGACCGAGGGCGATGATGTAGTCGGGGTTCTCGGTCTTCGCAGCGTAGATGGCGTTCTGCACGAAGCTGTACAGATCCGAACCGTCCGTGCCGCCGGCGATGCCGTAAATGTAGTTGCCCGCTTCATCCTGGAAGTACTTCGGGGTGGACTTCGTGAAGGATTCGGGGGTGGTGATACCAATGACGGCGATCTTCTTGCCGCCGACGGTGAAGAGCTTGTAAGCGTCGAGCACGGAATCGACCGCGATGCCGTCCTTCTCGTGGTAGAAGTTGGCGGACAGATACGGGAAGTTCGCCTCGTCGATGACGGCGAGTGTACGCTCCATGCCGTAGTCGAATTCGTGGTTGCCGAGGGTGGCTGCGTCGTAACCCGCGGCGTTCATCATCTTGATGATGGATTCGCCCTTGTCCATCGAGCCGTAAGCCGTACCCTGGATGTGGTCACCGGCATCGAGCAGCAGCGTGCCCGCAGCGACCTTTGCGGTCTGCTTCTTGAGGTCGGCGATGGAGTCGTAGGAGAGAGCGCCGTCAACATAGGTGTGGACGTCGTTGGTGTAGTAGATGACGATTTCGTCGGACGCTGCCAGCTTATCCTGACACAGGGAGCAGACGCCGTCAACATAGTTGTGACCGGCAGCGGGAACGGCAACGGTCTGCGTTGCGCCGCATTCGGAGCAGGTCTGCTTCTTTTCGCCGGCTGCGGTGCAGGTCGGCGCCTTGGTCACAACGCCCGTGTCCCACTTGTGCTCGGTACAGGGCTTGAGTGCGTCGGGGAGCTCGGTGAACATCTTCGCGACTTCGGCACGGGTGGCATAGTTCTGCGGGAAGAGGTAGGTCTTGCCGTCGGCTTCCTTGCTGCCGCCGATGACGCCGCGCTTGACCGCCCAGTTCATCGCTGCCTTGGCATATGCGGAGACCTTGGCTGCGTCAGGGAAGCTCTTCAGGCAGTCTTCTGCGATCACGGGAGAGCCGGAATAGCGCCAGAAGATCGTGGCGAGCATTTCACGGGAGATGAGCGTGTCGGGCTCGAAGGTCGTCTTGGTCATGCCGCTGATGATGCCTTCGGCTTCCGCCCACGCGACTGCGTTGGAGTAATAGTCGGGCTTCACGTCCGTGAAGGAAGATGCCTTCGCAACGGGAGGCTCGCCCGCAAAGCGGTAGAGAACCGTCGCCGCCATCGCACGGGTGGTGGGGGCGTTCGGTTCGAAGGTCGTTTTTGATGTACCGTTCATCAAGTCGTAGAACACTACGTACTCGACGTACGGCGCAAACCAGTCGGTGTCGTCGACGTCAACGAACGAGCCGACCTTGGCTGCGGACGCTGCGGGAAGAACACCGAGGATCATCACGATGGCAAGCGCCAACGCCATGATCTTCTTGAATGCGTGTTTCATTGTTTGTCCTCCTTTTTTGATCCAAAAACTACGGGCATTTGCCCATTTTGGTAATGATATTGTACCAATATTTTGCGAAAACCGCAAGGACGCCGCCGGGTTTTTCTCTGTTTTCACGGATAGCTTTTGAAAGAATTATGAAAACCGAACTTTCACCTGCGAAAAAGTCGCAAAACGAAGCAAACTGCGAATTTTTTCAGAGAAAATACTGCACAGCATGAGAAACCTCTGCCCCATTTTTGAGCAAATTGCGCAAAACACCCCCGCCGCACAGCGCGCACTGCCGAATAACGCCCGTAGGGGACGGCGTCCCCTGTGCAGGAAAACCGTACAACCCTGTAGGGACACCCGTCCTCGGGTGTCCGAAACCGGTTGATCGACTGCAAAAAACAAACGGCACATCGAACGACTTCGATGTGCCGTGCGGACACCTCGGAGAGATGTCCCTACATTATAAATTACAGGTACTCAATATCCGCCCGTTCCGCGTGTGCAGCGCCAATTCGCCGCAACAGACCGCGCTGCCGCCGCTCATTCCTCGTCCTGCGGCTTTGATTCGCGCTGCTTGCGGTGGTGATCGAGGTGCTCGTTAAAGACAAAATAGCGCTGCCCGAAATAATTGATGATCGCGTAAGCGACCGCGCCGATGGACATCTCGCAATTGCCCTGAATTTTCGCCGCACCGCCGAACGAAAACAGCCGCAGCAGCGTTTCCGACCGCAGCATCAGTTCCGCACACGGCCGTGCGATGGCATAATACGCGATCCCGTAGCACACAATGATCTCGACCACAAATCGGACGAGCTGCTGCGCGGTCGTCTTCTGATCGGGAAAGAGGACGTAGCGGCAGGCAAGATACCAGATCAGGCTGCCCAGCCCGTAGTTGACCAGCGGCGCGAGATGCTCGCTGTAGTTGCAGATGTTGAACAGCACGAACATGATCGCCGTGCACAGGATAAAATTCAGAACACCGATCACAAGATAAAGCACCAGCGTGCGGTCGATCACCTTGCGAAGTTTCATGTAATCACCGTTTCTTTTGAAAAATCTGTACCATTATAGCAGATTTCTCTTAAAAATGCAAGGAATATCTCGCTTAGCGCGCCGAATCGCACACACGACCGAATAACGCCCGTCGTACTTAGGCTATTCGCACAGCGCCTCCAGCTCGTGTTGAATCTCCTCTGCGCGGCGGATCTGGTCGTTCAGATTCCACTTGCCGATATTTTCGCCGTCCTTGAGGAACATCGACCCGCACTGGTGGAAATAAAACTCAATGCCGCGTTCTTTCGCCTCCAGAAACAGTGCCTTGACCCACTCATACCGAATCGGGCGGACGTCGGCTTTCGGCGCCATCTCGCCGCCGACGTTGACGCACTTGATCAGTCCGGTGTCGAGGTATTTCCCCAGTGTGATCGGCGCGATGAGCGGCGAACAGAAGACCTCGCGGTGCTTCAGCGGTGCATGCAGGAACGGCGGCAGCCGCTTGTCCGCCATTTCCTGATTTTCGATGGAAATACTCAGGTGAAAATGCTCCCAGCCCTCGCCCCAGTCGGGCGGCAGACAGGCTTCGATGCGCTCCGGACGCTTCGTGGTGGTGACGAAGGTGCAGTCGCGTCTGCGGCGGATGAAGTCCCAGCAGCCGTCGCGCCACGCGTCCGCTTCCTCGATGAAAAAGTCGGAGGAAAAGCAGAGCTTGACCAGCGAACCGTAGGGGCAGTCCTTGTCTTTCAGCTCATAGGTCGTCTTGCCTTTGGTGATGACGGTGGTGTCGCGCCCGTAGCGCTTGTCCATTTTGTAAACGAAGCAGTTTTTGCAGCCGGGGCTTGCCCGCTTGCACCCATGCCACGGATTCCATGCGACGGCGTTTTCAATTTCCGGATTTTGCATAAATATTTCCTCCTTAAGATTTCAACGGTTGCGGGAAGCGGCGTAGAATGGTCAGCACCACGATGACGCCCAGGATCGGGAACACGGCGCACACGAGCATGCCCACCTGCATGTCGGAACGGTCTGCCACGATTCCCAGAAGCTGCGGCGCGACCGAAGCGCCGAGGTCGCCCGCCGCAGCCATCAGTGCATAGCCCGCGACGCCGACGCCGGGGAATTTTTCCTCCATCATGATGAGCGTCCCCGGCCAGAGCATCGACGTGAACACGCCGGTGAAAATGCAGGCGGCAAACGCCGGCACGCGCTGCGCCGTCAGCCCGACGACGAGGTAGCAGACCGCTGCGCCGAGCATGCCGATCAGCAGCACTTTTGTGATGTTTCTGCCCCATTTTCCGTAGAAAAATCGGGTAAACCCGAGCAAAACGGCGAACATCGCCGTGCCGAGAAGATCGCCGAGCGTCTTGTCAATGCGGAGCTGCGCCTCCATGTAGCCGGAGATCCAGTTGGACATTGCGTTTTCCGCGCAGCTTCCGAAGAAAATGCACGCGGCGCAGAGCGCAAGCCCCAGCGTCCGCTTCCGCGACTTCGCCCCGCGCGCGGCGACCTCGCCGGACTGCATCGGCGGCATCGGCGAGAGCATGAACAGTACGGACGCGATGACCGGCAGCGCCGCAAAAAACATCGTCAGATACATCCAGTATGCACCGCCGACGAACTTCATGAACAGCGCGGCGATCACCACGGTGCTCAGCACACCGAACGCATAGAGCGAATGGAGCATGCTCATGTCTTTCTGCGGATTTTTCGACGGAATCGCCGCGATGACCGGACTGAGCAGCACCTCGCACAGCCCCGATGCGACCGAAAAAACGACCGTTCCGATCAGCAAACCGGCATACGCGTGGTTCGGCAGCAGCGTCGGCAGCACCGCATAAAGCAGCAGCCCGAGGGCGGTGATGAGAGGCATGAGCTTGATGACCTTCGGGATGTTGAACTTCTTCGAAAACAGGGTGAAGATCATGTCGATCGCGAATTGCGTGCAGAAATTCGTCAAAACCAGTGTGCCGAGCAGCGTCCACGAAACGTGATACATCTCATGGAACGTGACGAACAGCATCGGCGGCAGACAGAACACGGATGACATCGTAAAATACGCGGCATAGCACGCAAACTTTGTCCGCTTGAACCTGGAATCGATCATATGGTTGCTCCTTTGCTTGCAATGATGTGTGAGGGGGGCGGACGGCGCGCGGTGAATGGTAAGAAGTGAATAGTGAATGGTTGCGGTGTCCGCAAGGCGGACGATTTGAAATTTGCGCTGCGACGCAGATTGTGGGACGATGTGGGCATCGTCCCCTACAATGCACTATCAACAGACGTCCTGTAGGGGTCGATGCCCACATCGACCCGCTGTATGCACCATCGTATTATGCCTCCGTCGCGATTGCGGCGAGTGAACGGTGAGTGGCGAGCTCATCACTTTCTCCCCAAATATCTGCACACCTTTGCTTTGTATTGCAGGTACTCCGCTCCGAATGCTTCCGCCAGAAACGCCTCCTCCACACGGACGATCTGCAAATGGAACAGCAGGAGCGCAATTCCCGTCGCAAGGCATAAAAGCCGGTGAAAATATGTAAGCAAAATGCCGAGATACATGAGGTCAAAGCCCAAAAACGCCGGATTGCGGCTCACGGAATAGATGCCCGTCGTAACAAGGCTCGTGCGGTCTTTTCGCTGCACACCGGCTCTCCAATTGTCTTTCATCTGCAACACGGAACTCACAAATGCCGCAACACCCGCTGCGGTAAGTCCGACCCCGGCGCAGCGCAATGCCGCATAGCGGGTTTCTCCGAAAAACGCGATGCAGAGTAGCTGAAGAAACGGCAGCACACAGGTGGTGACTTTCAGCGATCGTTCGACGAACCTTACAAAACCCGTTTTCCCTCTTCCGAGCTGATCGGTTCGGATTCCCTTTTTCTTTTGTGAGATCATCTTTGCAAAGTAGCAGACGTAGAACGCCGCCATCAATGCGATCGTAATCATTTTGATGAGCATTGCAAACCTCCGCAAATACCGATTTTCACTTCCGTATTATACAGCACGAAGCCGTGATTTTCAATATGATATCCCAAATGACAACCAACGCACAATCGAAAACGTTCCCCATCGGCGCGCCTGCAATCAACAGCCCCCGGTAAGCAACGGCTATCCGCAATCACCGGCTATCATCACGCCCATAAGCAGGTGGAAGTAGCCAACAAGCTGGACAAGTTAGCCATTTAATGTTCTGGCTACAAAAAATCGGCTGGATGTAGCCATTTTGTAGCCACTAAAAAACAAGAATCCCGAAAACCCCTGTATTTTCAAGGGTTTTCG
>CAYRMX010000037.1:0-12172 GCA_964425295.1 uncultured Oscillospiraceae bacterium
AGCCGGTGCGACGCATCAGCTTGAGCACGAAAAAGAGCATCCACTGCATGCCCGCCAGCGCGAAAAAGCCGAGAGTGATCGTTGCCGCATGCTTCGGGTCGACCGACGTCCAGAGCTGCACCACCGTCAGAATTTGAAACAGCGTCAAAAGCAGCAGCGTCAGGCCGGGCAGCGCGACCTCGTTTGGGCGGGTGCGGCTGTATTTTTGTTCCTCGATTTCTTCGGCGGTCGTCGGCGCAAGCACCATCTCAATGCCACCGAGGGAGATCACGTCGCCGTAGCGCACGGCGCTGACGCTGACCCGTCTGCCGTTAAGCAGCACCGCACCGCGCGCGCCGACCTCGGTGATCGACCAGCTTCCGTCATCATAGCGCGTCAAAACGGCATGCGTGCGAGAAACAGTCGAAAAATTCACGATGATGTCGCAACCGCGGGAGCGTCCGATGAGGTTTTCCCAGTGGGTCACGGGGAGCTGCTCGCCGTTCGGCATGACCAGCCACGCCCAGACCTCCGGCTCTCTGCGAAAGCGCAGCAGCGGCTTGGCGCAGCGCCAGAGCAGCAAAAGCCCCAAAAGCGGCGCAAGATAGCGCCAGAGCGTGCAGAACACGTCGGCAGCGCCCGCGCCGCTTCCCTGAAGAAATTCGCTCACGGTACGAAAGATCGCATCCATCCGCGTACCTCCTTTGAAAGAAACGTTCGGCGGGAATGGATTCCCGCCACGATGTGTCAAATTTTTTTGACACACCGGCAGATTGCAAGAAAGCCCGAAAGACAAGCAACTTTCGACCGTCGGCGTATGTGGATACGGTAGGTCGAAAGTTGCGCAGTAAGTAAAAATCGGTTAAAACTTTTTCCTGATTTCATCATTTCTTCCGATGTTACCGGTTTCGGGCTTGATTGTCTGTCTGCGGCGGGAGTTGCCTCCCGCCGATATAACTAGTCTATATCATCCTCATAGTCGCCGAAATCCCGATCCTCGCCGCGCATGTCATACGCCGGCTCAACAACCGCAAAGGAGCGGCTGGGCGTCGGGTCGAGGGGAAGTTCCTCGACGCATTGCAGAGAATAATACTGATCGGTAACGGTCGGATAGCGCTTGCGGCGCAGGCGTTTGTTGACAAGGTCGGCGATCAGGGAATAGATCACCGCAAACACCGGCACGCCGAGCAACATCCCGGCAAAGCCGAACACGCCGCCGAAGACCAAAATGGAAACGAGCACCCAGAAATCCGAAATGCCGAGCTTTTCGCCCAGAATGCGGCTTTCGATGATGTTTCCGTCGATCATTTGCAAGACGAGGATAAAAATGACGAAATACACCGCGTCGATCGGGTTTTCGATCAGCAGCAGGAGCGCCGAGGGCACGCCGCCGAGAAACGGGCCGAAGAACGGGATGATGTTGGTCACGCCCACGATGGTCGCGATCAGCGGCGCATAGGGCAGACCCATGATGAGCAGCGCCAGATAGGTCAGCACACCCACGAGGACAGCGTCGAGGATTTTCCCGATCACGAAGCCGCCGAAAATGCGGTTCGTCCGCCGCGCGACCTCCAAAATGCGGTCTGCATGGTCGGCGCGAAACACGGCGACGGTGATTTTCTTCGCCTGCGCGCAAAGCTGCTTTTTGTAAATCAGGAGATAGACCGCAGCGACAATGCCGATCAGCGCATCGAACACGCCCATGACCACGCTGTAAACCGAGCTGGTCAAGCCGGAGACAAACGCGCCGAGATCGATCGCCTTGATCGTGTTGACCACGACATCGAGCACGCTTTCCAGATTCTTATTGAACCAGTCCTCCACCGGCGTGCCGACAAAGGTGCTGTCGACCCACTTGCTGATGACGTTATAATACCGCTGCAAGCGTTCCGCCTCCAGCAGCGTTTCGATGCTGGAAATGAGGTTCGGGACGATCAGGGCGATGAGCGCATAGACCGCAGCCAGGAAGACCAGAACCGCCGCCGCCAGACCGCCGATCTTGCTGACGCGGGCGGTCAGCTTTTCGCTTGCATTGCGCTTCGTCAGAAGCTTTTTCAGCGTTTTCTCGGAGAATTTCATCACCGGGTTCATCAGGTAAGCGAAGATGAAGCCGTAGATCAGCGGAGAGATGATGCCGATGAAATCGACCAGCAGGTTGTAAAACCCGCGCAGATTGGAAAAGACGATCCAGAACAGCGCGCAGGCGACAAAGACGAAGAACGCCGTCAAGCCCCATTTGAAGTAATTTTCATTGCGGTGCAGCCGCATTGCGACCCCTCCCTCCGAGATTCTTTCCTATAAAATACCACGAACCGACAAAAACGTCAAGCCTTGAATCATCGCAGGGCGTTGCTGCTGTTGAGCACGCTCGTGCTGTAAAGGAAGAGGACGTCCTGGTTTTCGAACGTGAGGTAGCGGCTCAAAAGCTCCGGCGAGAGGTAGCGGATGTCGACGAGCGTAATGCTCGCATAGCCCTCGGCAAGGAGCGCGGCAATGCTGCTGCCGTAAGAGTCGCGGAACACGACCAGCTCCCGCTCCGTTCGGGCGTTCGGGTTTTCGATGGTCAAAAGCGAGCGTGAGCCGTAGAGGAAGTAGTTATAAAGGTCATTGCTTTCAAGCGCTGCCTCGTCGTTCAGGGGCAAATACGACTGCGTTTCGAAGTTATACAGGCGGCACGCTTCGAGCACGTCGTTCGTGAGGTAGCGCAGCGTGTCCGGTTCCACCGCAAGGGCAAGCTGCCCGCAGTAAGCACCGTAAAACGGCTGTGGAAGCTCCACCGTTTCAAAGCCCGACGTCACCTCCGCGCCCATGCCCTGCGCCAGCGCAAGCGCCGCGTCTGCCAGCGCTTCCTGCCGCCAGTGCGGGTCAGTACGGTAATAGCATTCGAGCGTGAGCGTGCCGGTCAGATCGATCGCCTGCGCCCACGGCATCGCCGCCGTCAGGCGCTCGGTCAAGGCGGCATAGTCGAGCTTCGGATAAGCTTCGTCCGTGTAATAGTTTTTGTCGGGAACGATGCTCAGATACACCTTGCAGTCCGATTCGGTAAGATATCGGTCATAAACGGCGGTAAATCGCTCCGCCGCATTGTCGATCGAAGCGGTGTCGAGCGGGAAATCGAGCTTGGCAAGATACCCGCGGTCGTCATAAACGCCGTTCGTGTCACTCTGCCGCAGAAGTGTGAGCGCCGTGAGCGCCTTGAAGCTGCGCAGGCGGTCGCGCATAGGGAACTGGTCGAGGGTGTAAGCCTCAAAATTCGTCATAAAGCGCCCGCTGAGCAGCGTGTTGACGCTCAAATCGGGAAACTGCGCCAGATTGCGCCGTTCACTGACGGAAAGCGTCTCATCGGGCTTGACGACGCTCCATGCGCAGAAGCCCAGAATGACCGCGCCGAGCAGAAGCAGGGTCGCGAAATGTTTCAGTTTTTTCTGCATGGCGGCCTCCTAGAAGCGGAAATAGAGGAATGGGTTGAACGAGCCGTCGATCAGGTACGCCGTGCAAAGGAGCAGGAGCGCCGTCAAAGCGAGCGGTTCGAGCACATTCACAGTCACGCTGCCCGCACGGCTTTTCCGCACTCGTGCAAGCACCTGCTTGGGGAGCGGCGTCGCGCCGAGCAGTGCCAGCACCAGCACCACGGCAAAGCTGCGCAGATAGTACACGCTCACCTTCCCAGACAGTGCCGCCGTGCCCGCCCCGAAGAGCGCACCCATGCGCGTCCCCACCGCCGAGAGCGTCGGTGCATCAAAGAGGATGAAGCCGAGCAAGACAAAAACGAGCGTATACACATGTCCGAAGATCGGGCGGCGCTTCAAAAACGGAAGCAGGAACGTCTTTTCGGCGATCAGCAGCGCCGCATAGAACAGGCCCCACAGGACGAAGTTCCACGCTGCCCCGTGCCACAGCCCCGTCGCCGCCCAGACGATCAGAAGATTGAGCAGCAGGCGACCCTTTCCGACGCGGCTGCCGCCGAGCGGGATATAGAGATAATCCCGAAACCACGAGCCGAGCGAGATGTGCCACCGCCGCCAGAATTCCGTGATGCTCGACGAGCAATAGGGATAGTTGAAGTTTTCCATGAAGCGGAAGCCGAAGATCCTGCCAAGGCCAATCGCCATATCGCTGTAGGCGGAGAAGTCAAAATAGATTTGCAGCATGAATGCGATCGCATAGAGCCACGCGCCGAGCACCGTCCCGTCGTCTGAAACAGCGGTCGCCAGCTCGCCGAGCAGGTTGGCAAGCAGGATTTTCTTCGCCAGACCGAGCACGAAACGCCGCGCGCCCTCCGCCGCACCGCTCACGGTATGCTCGCGCACCTTGAGCTGCGGCTCAACGTCGGTGTAGCGCACGATCGGGCCTGCAATGAGCTGCGGGAACATCGTAATATAGAGCGCAAGGTCGATCGGGTTGCGCTGCGCGCGCACGTCGCCGCGGTAGACGTCGACCACATAGCTCAAGATCTGGAACGTATAAAAGCTGATGCCGATCGGAAGCGCGATGGACAGCATCGGCACGCTCAGCCCCGTGAGGTTGCGGAACGCGGAGAGGAAAAAGTCGGCGTATTTGAAATAGCCCAGCATCAACAGGCTGAAAACGACGCTCAGCGTCAGGAAAAGCTTTCCCTGACGCTGCGCGCGAAATTTTTCAACCAGCAGTCCGAGCCCATAGCCCTGCGCAATGGAAATCAGCATCAAAAGCAGGAACTTCGGTTCCCCCCAGCCGTAAAAAACGAGACTGCAAAGCAGTAACGCCGCGTTTTTCAGGCGGCGCGGCACTGCAAAGTACAAAAGCAGCGTCGCAGGGAGGAAGTAATACAGAAACGGAACGCTTGAAAACAGCATATTACGCGATGGGCGCCGTACTGACGATCACGACATCGGGATAAGCGGTCTTGAGCGCCGACTCAAAGTTGCCGAGCTGTTCGGCAAGGCCGAAGCCGCCGATCAGGCAGTCGCCGTAGTAAGCGACCAGAAGCTGTTCCGGGAAACCGCACATCCACTGGCGGGCCTGAATGTTGTCGACCAGTGCATTTGCCATCGTATCCATATCCGTGCCGGCAGCGATCTGGTAAGCGCCGAGGGTGAAGTTGTTGGCGAGCATGCCGTGCGTCAGGGACGCGGCTGCGAGCACCTTGCTGCCCTCTGCTTCCGGGAAGCCGAGCACGCGGTCAAGCTCGCTGAGGTCGGCAGTGCTGAACGTGCCGGGCGCGCCGTCGGTCACATTTTCCTCGGAGTAGTCGCCGCCGACCACAGGGAAACGCTGATCTTCGGGAATGCTTTCCCAGACCTTGTTCATCAGTTCCAGCGGAGAGACGCTGACGCTCTCGGGTTCTTTTTCGCCGCAGGCGGCAAACGTGAGCAGCATGACCGCTGCCATGAGAATTGCGATGATCTTTTTCATTTTTTGTACCTCCAAATGTTGTTACAGACCATATGACGGGCTCTTATCAAAAAAGTTCCCGATTTTTTCAAAAATATTTTTCTTTTTCGAAGTTCAGTCTCGCCGCAGCGCTTCGATCGGATTGAGCTTGGACGCCTTGACCGCCGGAACAAGCCCGAACACCAGCCCGATGAGCACCGAGAAGACCGCCGCAAGCAGGATGGACGGGACGCTGATCGCCGTCGGCATGTCGACAAAGCGCGAGATCAGCTTCGACATCCCCACGCCCGCCAGGACGCCCAGCAGCCCGCCGATGCCCGTCAAAACGGACGCCTCGGTCAAAAACTGCATGAGGATTCTGCGCCGCTTGGCGCCGATCGCCTTTTTCAGACCGATCTCGCCCGTGCGCTCCGTGACCGTCACGAGCATGATGTTCATGACGCCCACGCCGCCGACAAGTAGCGAAATGCTCGCGATCCAGATGAGCTGATTGTTCGTCGAGCTGCTCATTTCCTGCAATTGTTTCGCCTGTTCGAGCAGGTCGTTGCTGCGGTAGCTGAGATTTTCACTCACGCGGCTGTCGATCTGGTGCGTCGTGAGGTAATCCGCCGCCGCCTTGCCCGCCGCCGTCATGTCGTCGGTCGAGGTCGCGCGGACGGCAACGGTCTGCGGCTCGTCAAAGCGGCAGACGATCGGCCATGCAGCGTCCGGCAGAAGCACCGCCCCGCCGCTTCCGGCGTTGTAGGTGTAATAATCGTCGAGGCTTTCAATCCGCGGTTCAAAGTCCGAGCGCAGCCCCACGATGCCCACGACCGTGAAGCTTTCGGACTTCATCTCCACTGTCTTTCCGACGGGGTCTTCCGTGCCGAACAGGGTCTTTGCCGCAACGTCGTCGAGCAGAACGACCTTGGCATGGTTCTGCTCGTCGCGTGCAGTAAAGCCGCGCCCGCGCCGGAGCTGATAGCCGTTGACTGCCAAAAAGCTGTCGTCAATACCGAAGATCTGCGCCGTAAGCGTCGTGTTCTTGTAATAGACCTCATAGCTGTTGCGCAGGTGGTAGAAGCTGACATCCTCCACGCCCTCAAGAGCGCGCATTTCATCCCGCTGCGCCGGCTTGAGCGCATTCACGCCGACAGGCGGCTGCTGATAGTCCATACTCAGGGCATAGTCGTCGCGATAGAGCTGGACGGTCACCACATTGTTGCCCGCGCCAATCAGATTTTCCTTGATCTGCTCATTCGTGCCCTTGATGGTCGAAATGATCGTGATGATCGAAGCGATACCGATGATGATGCCGAGCATCGTCAAAAAGGAGCGCAGCTTGTGCGAAAAAACGCCCTGAAAGGCCTGAGAAATGCTTTCCAACATATCGCTGCCTCCTTAATACGAATTGTAAAGCACGTCCGCCGTGCGCTCGGCAGTCTGCGCGCCCGACTTGACCGTTTTCCCATAGGGGAACGCAAGCCGGTCGTCGGCGGAAAGCCCGTCAAGGATCTCGGTGTAAGCTCCCCAGAGGCTTGTCCCCGTGCGGACATAGCGCTTTTCGAGCAGACCGTCCGCGCCGCGCCGATAGACATAGGCACGCGCGCCGTCATAGCGCAGGAAGAAATTTTCCAGATAGAGCGAATCGCTCTCCCCCGCCGTGCTTCCGATCTGCACGTCGACGTAATTGCCCTCCTGTATCACGGCGTCGCCCGGTATCGACACGACGACCTTGTAGTACGTCACATTCGGGTTTCCCGTGCCGGTGTAGCCGTTTTGGTCGGCGAGTGTGGTCGTGACTTCTTCGATCTGCCCTTCATAGGCCGCCGTTTCCGGCCACCACGTCTGTGCCGTGACGGGCGTTCCGGGCGTCAACGTCCGGCAGGTGAATTCGTCTACGCTGAGGTCAATATAGTAGCGTCCGCCGCCGCTGAGCACGAGCAATGTGCCGCCCTCGGCGCGGGCTTCCTCCTCGGTTGCCAAATGTGTGATCGTGCCGTCGAGCTTGGCATAGACCGTGCCGTCGTTCAGCTCGGACTTCATGCGTTCCAGCTCGACCTGCGCCATGCGGTAATTCAGGTCACAGTCGCGGATCTCGCGCTGCTTTTCCGTGCGCATTCGGGCGATTTCCGCAGCGGTGTAGCCGGAGCTGTCGTCCACCCAAAGGTCGGGCGCTTCGGGCTGCGGTTCTTCCGTTTCGGGGGCGTCCGTCGGCACGAAGAAGCTGTAGTACAGTCGCTGCGCCGCTTCTTCCTCCTGCGCCGCGGGCAACATCACATGCAGCCCGAACCGATTGCGCAATTCACCCTTCACCGCATGCTCCTCGCGCACCTCAAAGGCAAGCCAGACGTCCGACTCCTCCCCCATCAGCCCGCGCAGATAAGTCTCGTCATAGGTCAGTTCCTCCGACCAGAGAATGCGATACGGGCTTTCCTGCGTGCCCTTGCCGCCGTAAAGATACGGCAGCTCCTCCACCGGCTCAAGCGGCTCGGTCGGCGCCTGCGTCGGCGCTTCGGTCGCGGGAGGCGGCGTATAGGGCTTCATGTTGTTGATCTCGCGCAGCTCCTTTTGTGCATTTTCCAGCGCAAGCTGCGCCTGCTTGACGGCGATTTCCTGCCGTTCCAGCCGAATGTCGGAAAGGGTCGTGTCGTAGCGCAACAGGGCGTCGCCCTTTTTCACCGTCTGTCCTTCCTCGACCAGCACCTCGGTGAGGAGCTGCGTGTCGGAAAGGACGACGGACTGCAAATTGTCCGCGCGAACAGGCCCGTAATAGTAGTTCATGTCGACGTTGCCGCCGCTTATGCTGAAATCTCCGACGGAATACACGTTGACCGGTGTCGTGTCACGCCCGATGTACCACACAACGCCAACGACGATCGCCGCCGCCGTCAAAACGCACACCGCACCGATGAGCGCCGCTTTCAGCCCTTTACGCACGGCGCTCACCCGCCTTTCCCCCGTCGGTCAGAACGCCGTCACGGATGTAGCAGATGCGATGGGCATGCTCCGCGATTTCCTGCGCGTGCGTGATCATCACGATTGTCGCGCCCTCGGCGTGGAGCTGCTCGAAAATGTCCATGATCTGCGCGCCGGAAGCACTGTCCAGCGCGCCCGTCGGCTCGTCGGCAAGCAGCAGCTTCGGCTTGGCAACGATGGCGCGGGCGATGGCAACGCGCTGGCACTGTCCGCCGGAAAGCTGATTTGGGCGGAAGTTCACACGCTCGTCCAGCCCCATGCGCTCAAGCGCCTCAATTGCGCGCGCACGGCGCTCCTTTTTCGGCACGCCGGCATAGAGCAGCGGCAGCGCCACGTTGTCGACCGCCGAAAGCTTGGGCAGCAGGTAAAAGCTCTGGAAGACAAAGCCGAGCGTGCGGTTGCGCACCTGCGCAAGGCGGTTCGCCCCGGCGTTTGCCAAAAGCTCGCCGTCAAGATAATATTCTCCGCTCGTCGGCACATCGAGGCAGCCGATGAGATTCATCAGCGTCGTCTTGCCCGATCCGGACGGCCCCAT
Organism: uncultured Oscillospiraceae bacterium; assembly: GCA_964425295.1. Lineage (GTDB taxonomy): Bacteria > Bacillota > Clostridia > Oscillospirales > Oscillospiraceae > JAZOXB01. The sequence continues at coordinate 8,846 of CAYRMX010000037.1, forward strand.
GATGGCAAGATAATCGCCCTCCTCGACCTTCAGGCAGACGTCCTTGAGAACGCGGACGGTCTCCCTGCCCTGCGGGTAGTCCTTGCAGATGTTGTTCATCTCCACCAGCATCAGTTTGCCCCTCCGAAGTCGTCCGCGACTACATCCACATCGGAGCGCCAGCCATCGAGGTCGCCCTCCTCCGGCAAATCGACACCCGGCTGTTCTTCGGTCACGGGCGCCCCCGCCTGCAAGCCGTCTTCGGGGAAGGCGATGCGGTCTTCGGGGGTCAAGCCGCCCAGAATCTCATAGCGATAGAAGTCCTCGTCGAATGCGCCGACCGTAATGCTGCGCTTTTCCAGCTCGCCGTCGCTGTCCGCCGCCCAGACATAGTGCGCGCCGTCTTCCTCGACGATGAACGAAGCGTCCAGCCGGAGCCCGTTGTCTCCGCTGCCGTCGAGTGGCTCGATGTAGACGTGCTGACCGAGGACAAGTCCCTCGGCGTCATCCGGCGTGACGTAAAACGGATAGCTGCTGGCGCTGCTGTCCGAGCTTCCGGCGTCATAATAGAAGTTGTTGTTGTTTTCCTCCGGGTTCGTGTCGACCGTTTCGATCACGCCGCTCCACGTCTGCGTTTCGTCCGCACGGGAGCGGATGAGTACCGCCATCCCGACATAGAAGCGGTCGCGGTTCAGCTCATCGATCTTGCCCTTGACACGGTAAGCGCCCTCCTCCGTGAGGGTCATGAACGGCAGCGCCTGCCCGATATAGTCATCATAGCCGCCGTTTTCGTTGATCGCCTTGACTTTTCCGGCGATCGTCGCCCTGACCTCACCGCCGATGTCGGTGGCTTTCAGTGTTTCCAGCTCGCGCTCTTTGACGGTAATGTCATATTCCTTTTCGCGCTTGTCGGCTTGCAGCGACTGGATCTGCACCGTATAATCAAGCTGCGCATCCGCCGGTGCATTCGCCTTTTCCTGTTCCAGCCGGGTAATCTGGGCTTGCAGGTCGGTCACGCTGTTTTTGAGCTGCTCGATCTCCAGCGCCGCCTTGTCCAGCGACAGCTTGATCTCCTCCGTGTCATAGACGAACAGGACGTCGCCCTCGGCGACCGTCTGCCCGACCTGCACGCGGATCTCCGCAACGGTTCGGTTCTCGTCGCGCGCGACGTTCACCTCATTGCCCGCAACGACCACGCCGCCGCAGGTGAGGCTCTGCCCGATCGCACCGTAGCCGGTGAGCTCCGCGACCGACTGTACATAGACCGCGGGCAGCGTTTCGCCGCAGCCGGCAAGCAGTCCGACCGTCAGCAGAGCAATCAAAAGAAACACAAGACCTTTTTTCATGAGTTACCTCCTTTGCATCTGTCGGATAGGCTTTCATAAATCAGACGCTGCGAAGTTTGAGAAGTTCCCGGTTTTTTTGAAAAATCACACCGTCGCCTGTACCGCCGCAACGGCAGCTTCCAGCTCCGTGGTGTCCAGCCGCTCCGCTTCGCCGTTGTCGCACGCCGCTGCCACCGTCGGGTCAAGCGGAAGCCGCGCCAGCACAGGCAGATGATACTCCGTGGCAATTTGTTCCAAATGGCTCTCGCCGAAGATGCTGTGCCGTCCGCCGCAGTCGGGGCAGCGGAAATAGCTGTAATTTTCCACGATGCCGAGCACCGGCACCTGCATCATGTTCGCCATCTTGACCGCCTTGGCGACGATCATGGACACCAGCTCCTGCGGCGAGGTGACGATGATCACGCCGTCGATGGGCAGCGACTGGAACACGGTCAGCGGCACGTCGCCCGTTCCGGGGGGCATATCGACGAACATATAGTCCACGTCTTCCCAGATGACGTCCGTCCAGAACTGCTTGACCGCCCCGGCAATGATCGGGCCGCGCCAGAGGACGGGGTCACTCTCGTTGTCGAGCAGCAGATTGACCGACATGATCTGAATGCCGCTGCGGCTGAGTGCGGGCTGAATGCCCTCGTCGCTTGCTCCGGCGCACTCACACACGCCGAACGCCTTCGGAATCGACGGGCCGGTGATGTCCGCATCCAGAATTGCCGTATTTCTCCCGCTGCGGCGCGTGGCGACCGCCAGCATCGACGTCACGGTGCTCTTGCCCACGCCGCCCTTGCCGGAAACGACCGCAATCACCTTTTTGACCTTGGATTTTTCATTCAGCTTTGCCAACAGACTCTCCTGCTTCCGTTCGCCGCAGTTCTCGCTGCAGCTTGCGCAATTGCCTCCACATTGTTCGCTCATTTTGCGTACTCCTTTATCTTTGAAATTTATGATTCTTCCATTTCGGCGGCGGCGATTTCCCATTCGGACATCATTGCGTCCAGCCGCTCCGTTTCGGTCTGTTTTTCCTCCGTCAGGCGCACAAGCTCCTGATAATCCGTCGCAGCCGCCGCAAGCGCCTCGTCCAGCGCGGCAAGCTTCTGCTCCTGCGCTTCGATCTCGCGTTCGAGCCGCCGCACACGCTTTTCCAGCTCCTTGCTGCCGCCCGTGCGCGCGGGTTTTTCCTTTTTGACCGTTGGCTGCTTCTGCTGCTGCGCCGCCTCGTGCTCCAAAATCGAGCGGTATTTGGCATAGCCGCAGGGGAAATCGCGGATGGTGCCGTTGTCCAGCTCCCAGACGCGCGTGGCGAATTTTTCGACAAAATAGCGGTCGTGCGAGACAAACAGCAGTGTCCCCTCGTATTCGTCGATCGCGCATTCGATCCATTCTCGCGAGGCGACGTCCAGATGGTTCGTCGGCTCGTCGAGGACGAGCAGGTTGATCTTTCCGTCCATCAGCATGCACAGCCGCAGCCGCGATTGTTCCCCGCCGGAGAGCGTCCCGACCGTTTTGAAGACGTCCTCGCCGGAGAAGAGGAACGCGCCGAGGCGGTCGCGCGCCGACTGCGGCGTGCAGTTGCGCTCATAGAGCATCGTGTCATAAAGCGTGCGCTCCGGGTGGTCAAAATGGATGACCTGCGGCAGATACGCCGCCTTGACCGACGGGCCGAACTTAACCGTTCCCTCGCCGGGCAGCTCACCCAGCAGCACCCGCAAAAACGTCGTTTTTCCCGTGCCGTTGTCGCCGAGCAGCGCAATGCGCTCGCCGCCGCCGACGCGCAGCTCGATGTCGGAAAACAGCGTCCGTTCGCCGAAGCGCTTGCCCAGCCGTTTGACGGACAGCACCTCGTCGCCGTGGAACTCCTTTTCCCCGAAGCGGGCGCGGAGCGTCTTTTCCTTCGTCGGGCGCTCGGTCTTTTCGATGCGCTCCATGCGGTGCTGGATGGACATTGCACGGCGATAGAGCACGCGGTTGTTGATGCCCCAGCCCTTCATGCGCTCGACAGTATAGC
>CAYRMX010000038.1:0-12049 GCA_964425295.1 uncultured Oscillospiraceae bacterium
GGTTGCGGAGGCAGGACTCGAACCTACGACCTCCGGGTTATGAGCCCGACGAGCTACCAACTGCTCTACTCCGCGATATTCAGTTTGAGGGAAAATCGCAGGATTCATCGCTACGCTCGCGCGAAGCCGTCGCCGCACATCCCTCAGTGCCTATATAGAATAACACACGCAAAACGGAATGTCAAGAAAAATTTTTCGTCGGCACTCGACATAAGGCGACCGCGAGTCGGATTCACGATTATGATAGTTCGTCAGTGCATCCAGCGCGGCGATGTGTCAGCAAGGGGGTATCTCCCTGCCCGCGGGCGGAATTGATGGTTCTGCAAGCGGCAGGGGGCACTACAGCCTACATATATAACGAAACAGCGGGGCGATGTTCTCATCGCCCCGCTGCATTGGTACGTTACAGGTGCTATATTCACATGATCCGCGTTTTATTTCGCGTTTTCGCGGGCGGTGGCGCGGATATCGCCGACCATGTAGAGGCTGCCGAAGGCAAGGACTGCCTCACCTGCGGGTGTCTGTGCGATCGCCGTGCGGACGCCGTCGGCGACCGTTTCGCATGCCGTGACGGGTTTGCCGAACTGCGAAAGCTTCTTTGCCAGCTCCCCCGCCGGAAGCGCGCGCGGATTGCACGGCGTGACGGTCACGAAGCGCGCGACATACGGCGCGACCAGCCGATACATATCCGCATAATCCTTGTCCGCCATGACACCGGTCAGCGCCGTCAGCGGCATGGGCAGATACTGCCGGATATTGCGCACGAGCGCCTCCATGCACTGCGGATTGTGTCCGCCGTCGACGATGAAGATCGGGTCGCGGCGCAGCAGCTCGAACCGTCCGGGCCATGTAACGGTTTTCAGGCCCGTGCGGAGCTGTTCTTCCGAGATGTTCCAGCCCTTTGCCGTCAGCGCGTCGATCACGGAGAGGACGACCGCCGCGTTTTTGAGCTGATGCTCGCCCAGAAGCGGAAGCTCGATATTGCGGCGCGCGCCGCAGTCGAAGATCTGCCCCTCGAAGCTGTAGCTTTTCAGGCAAATGCCGTCGAAATCCGCCAAATGCAGCCGCGTCCCGGTCTGCGCGCAGCGCGCGGCGATGACCTCCTCAACCTCCGGCGTCTGGCGGTAGAGCACGGCGTCCCCGCCCTTGATGATGCCCGCCTTGGCGGCGGCGATCTCCGGCAAGGTGCTGCCCAGCACCTCGATGTGGTCATAGCCGATGTTGCAGATGACGGAGACCTCCGGCGTGTCGATCACGTTCGTCGAGTCCAGCTCGCCGCCCAGGCCGACCTCGAGCGAGACGATGTCGCACTTGTGGCGGGCAAAATACACCATCGCAATCGCCGTGACCAGCTCGAATTCCGTCGGGTGGTCTTCCATCGCTTCGGCGTGCGGGCGGACGAATTCGGTGATCTCCGCCAGCTCGTCGTCGGCGATCATCTCGCCGTCGATCTGCATGCGCTCGTTGAAGCAGGTAATGTAAGGCGATGTGTAAAGTCCCGTCCGATAGCCCGCGGCGCGCAGAACGGACGCCGTCATCGACGCCGTCGAGCCTTTGCCGTTTGTTCCGGCGATATGGACAAATTTCAACTGTTTTTGCGGGTCACCGAGCCGTTTTAACAGCTCATTTGTTCTGGAAAGTCCGGGAATCGAGCCTTTCCAGCTCACGGAATGGATATAGGTCAGTGCCTCATTGACGTTCATATTTTCGCCTTCCTTGTATTTGTCACAAAATTTGCACGCTTCAGCGCCGCAAGCACCGGCAGCGCAACGACGCCCGTCAGCAGCGACGCCGCCATGCCCAGCACGATGCGCAGCCAGAAGACGCCGAAGACCATGTGGTACTCATAGTAGTGGAACAGCTTGGAGTCGACGTAGAACGCGAAGGTGTTCAGCGTGGAGACGAGGATGCCGGAGAGGATGCAGACGACAAAATAAATGTATGGGCGCTTTTTCTCCAGCAGCGTGTCGACCGACATCTGCTTTTTCAGCACCAGCGCGGACACGCCGATGAACAGCCCGCGTACCGCCGCCGGAAGCACCCACAGCAGGGTGGTCGCAGTGAAGCCGTACTTGATCATCTGCTCCAGCAGCGCGCCGAGGAAGCCGACCAGAACGCCGTCGGTCGGGCCGAACAGCACCGCGCCGATGATGACCGGCAGGGCGTCAAAGGTGATCTTGACGCCGCCGATCTCAACCGAGAGCAGCGACAGTCCGTAGAACAGGGCGATCAGTACCGCGTCCGTGGCGATGCGTCGAAGGGTGAAATTGCTGCGATTGGACATAAAAAATTCCTCCTTTGATGTGGAGGAGGTTGAAATATGGACGATGTTATGCCATGAAAATAGGGGCATCCTGCTCAGGCGGTTGCGGTAACAGTATCGCGGCGTCCGAAAACGCCTTCGCCCGGCGGCAACCTCCCATCCGCTCGGTACTTAACGCACTGTTCCTACTCCCTGCAACATCGTTTGTCGATATTATTGTAGCGATTTTTTTGAAAAATGCAATAGCCCGCGGCACATTTTTTACAAAAATTCCGCAAATTTTTCAGGAAGATCGGGAAAGGCGGCCGTTTCGACCCGAAATCGGGTGAAACAGCCGCCGCGACGCGCTCCACAGAGCGCGATGACGTCGTTACATCTTCTCCGGGGCTTCGAAGCCGAGGAGGTCAATGCACTCTTCGAGGGCACGCTTTGCCAGCGCGATCAGTGCAACATAAGACTGCTGCTTTGCGGCGTCCGGCTCGGCGAGGATGCGCGTCTCGTGATAGAACTGGTTGACCGCACCCGCCAGTTCGTAGGCATAGGCGCAGACGGTGTTCGGGGCGGAATCGCGATAGGCAAGGCCGAGCTGGTCGGGCATCTGCGACAGGACGAGCTGCAATGCCTTGGCACTCTTGCTGTCCGCCGCCGCAATGGACAGGTTGTCCACGGGCGCACCGTAACGAGACAGGATCGACTTGATGCGCACGATGGTATAGAGCAGATAGGGGCCGGTGTTGCCCTCGAACGCGGCGAAGCGCTCGAGGTCGAAAATATAATCCTTCGTCGCCAAATTCGACAAATCGCCGTATTTCAGCGCGGCGATGGCGATCATCTTCGCCGTTTCGTGCGTCTGCGCGGCGTCAACGACCTGATTGTCGCGGATTTTTTCTTCAACATAGCGCGTCGTGTCCGCAATCAGCGTTTCCAGACGCATCACGCCGCCGTCGCGGGTCTTAAACGGCTTGCCGTCGCTGCCGTTCATCGTGCCGAAGCCGATGTGTTGCAGTTCGACATTTTCCGGCACGATGCCGCCCTTGCGCGCGGCGCGGAAAACCTGCTCAAAGTGCAGACTTTGCCGCTTATCGGTAAGATAGAGCAGCTTTTGCGGGGCATAATCCTCCATTCTCTGCACGATCGTCGCAAGATCAGTAGTTGCGTAAAGCGTCGCGCCATCGGACTTGACAAGGATGCAGGGCGGAAGCTCCTTTTTGTCGCCGTCCTGCGCCACGTCGATGACCTGCGCGCCGTCGCTCTCGCGCAAAATGCCCTGTCCGCGCAGACGCTCCAGCATCGGCGGGATATACGCCTCGGCGTCACTTTCGCCCTTCCAGACGTCGAAGTTGACGTTTAAATTGTCGTAATTCTTGCGCAGATCGGCGACCGAAACGCGCATGATCTGCTGCCAGAGGGCGTAATAGCCCGGCTTGTGCGCCTGAAGCTCGGCAGTCGCCTCATGCGCGCGGCGCGCGAAGTCCTCGTCGACCTTGCTCTTGCCGCTGGCGCAGGGGTAGATCTCCTCCAGCTCGGAGATGGTGAACGGCGCTTCGGCGGGGTATTCGCCGGTGAACGCGTCGTCAAAATACGGCAGGTCGGGGCGGCGGTTTTGCAGCTCGGCGATGATCAGTCCGATTTGCAGACCCCAGTCGCCGAGGTGGATATCGCCGTAAACGCAGTCGCCGAAATAGCGGTAAATGCGCTTGATGCTCTCGCCGATGACGGCGGAGCGCAGATGCCCGATGTGCAGCGGCTTTGCGACGTTCGGCCCGCCGTAGTCCATAACGACCGTGCGTCCGGAGAGCGTGCCGGCGACGCCGAGGCGCTCGCTTTGGCGCATGGCGTCCAGATGCTGCGCCAGATAATCCTCCCGCACGCGCAGGTTGATGAAACCCGGCGCGACCGCCTCCGCCGAGGCGAACACCTCGCCGTTCAGCGCCGCAACGACCTCGTTTGCGATCACGAGCGGCGCTTTGTGCGCGACCTTTGCGGTCGGCATTGCACCGTTACATTGAAATTCGCACAGGTCGGGACGGTTTGAGACAGTGACCTTGCCGAATTCGGCGGGATATCCGGCAGCGGCAAACGCTTCGGACACCGCAGCGGACAGCTTGTCGATCAGCTTTTCCATGATATAAGCTCCTTTTTCGCCCTCGCGGGCGGTATTTTTTGTGGATATCAGCGTGCCCTCAACGCCGTCGGGGCGCAGGGCGGTGATGCGGACGGGGCGCAGGACGTTGTGCAGCGCCGCATCGGTCTCGGGGACATAGACCTTCACGCCGCAGGGGGCGTGCCCGGTGAAGCAGCCGTCCTCGATCTGCTCAAAGAGCACCTCCTGCACCGTGCCGACGAGAGCGGTGTCGAAGCGCTCGCGCAGGGCGTTCGCAGTCTGCGCGGCGCGGACGGCGCGCTCGGTCTTGACCGTCTTGGGAATCTGCCCGTCCATCGCGGCGGCGGGCGTGCCGTCGCGGCGCGAATAGGGGAAAATGTGCATTGCGGCAAAGCCGCAGCGCTCGGCAAACGCCATCGACTCGGCAAATTCCGTCTCCGTCTCGTCGGGGAAGCCGACGATCAGGTCGGTCGTGATCGCGCAGGTCGGGAAATAGCGGCGCAGCAGCGCGACGCTCTCATAATAGCGCTCGGAGTCGTACTTTCTGCGCATGCGGCGCAGGACGCCGTCGCTCCCGCTTTGCAAACTCAGGTGGAACTGCGGGCAGAGGTTCGGGCAGACGGACAGACGGCGGCAGAAGTCGTCGTCGACGACACGCGGCTCAAGCGAGCCGAGCCGAATGCGCACGCCCGGCGCGGCGCGGCAGACCGCTTCGACCAGCGAGGTCAGGCGGCTTCCGTCCTTAAAATCCCAGCCCCACGAAGCGATCTCGATGCCCGTGACGACGATCTCGCGGTAGCCATCGGCGGCAAGCTGCTTTGCCTGCGCCACGGCGTCCTCCAACGGAAGCGAGCGCACCGGTCCGCGGGCATAGGGAATGATGCAGTACGAACAGAAATTGTTGCAGCCGTCCTGCACCTTGAGCATGGCGCGCGTGCGCCCGCTCAGTCCCCCGGCAGGGAGATGCTCAAAGCTGCGGCGCTTCAGGGCGTCGTCGAGGAGCACCTTCTGCGCCCGTTCCTTTTCCTCCACGGCGCGCAGCACAAGCTGCAAAAACGCCGCACGGTCGCCGCTTCCGGCGATCACGTCCGCGCCCAGCGCGCGCACCTCGTCGGCGCTGACCTGCGCATAGCAGCCGCAGACCGCCAGCACCGCCTCCGGGTGCTCGCGGCGCAGGCGGCGGATGAGGGTGCGGTTTTTGCGGTCGGCGACGGCGGTGACGGTGCAGGTATTGACGATACAGAGGTCACATTCGCCCTGCTCGACCTGCGTATGCCCCTGCTCCGTCAGGAGCCGCTCCAACGCCTGTGTTTCATACTGATTGACCTTGCACCCAAGCGTATAGCACTGAAATTTCATAAAACTCTCCAAAAATGCCGTCCGTTCGGCACAAAAAATTAAACAAAAAACGAATTGCTTTTTTGTGCATTTTGGCAGTATAATAGCAATACTCTTATTGTAGCAGGGTTTTCCGAAAAAGTACAGTCCTTTCTTTGGAGGTTTTTTCATGACCGTTCGTTTCGCGTCGCTCAACGATGTCAAAGAATTCGTCGGCTTGGCGACCTTGCAGCCGTTCAATGTGCAGGTGCAGGACGGCAGCCACACCGTAAACGCAAAATCTTTTATGGAAATGTTCACTTTGGAATTTTCCAACCCGCTGCGCGTCGACGTCGACGGCACGGAAAATGAGGTTCACTTCTCGCAAGTCGCGCGAAAGTTCCTCGCCGAGGCATAATCGCCCCCTCCACTTCATACGCTGGTAGCAAGTTGAAGCGGAGGGATTTTTTATGCCAAAACGGATTTTTGCAGGTTTGATCGCCATTGCGCTGTTTCTGTGTCTCGCGCCGTCTGCGGCGGCGGTGGAAATTGCACCGGAAGTGCCGTCCGCCGTGCTGATGGACGCCGCCACAGGCACGGTTCTTTATGAACGCAACGCCCACGAAAAGCTCGCGCCCGCCTCGGTCACGAAGGTCATGACGCTGCTTCTGGTCATGGAAGCGCTCGACGCCGGGCAAATCGGTTGGGAGGACACCGTCGTCGCCTCGGAAGCCGCGGCGGGCAAGGGCGGCAGCCAGGTCTATCTGGAGGTCGGAGAAACGATGAGCATGGACGAAATGCTCAAATCGGTCGTCGTCAGCTCCGCCAATGACTGCGCCACGGCGCTTGCCGAGCACGTCGCGGGCAGCGAGGCGGCGTTTGCGGAAAAAATGAATGCCCGCGCCGCAGAGCTGGGCATGAACGACACGCATTTTGTCAACTGCACCGGGCTGGACGACGAAGCCAACGCCGCCGAGCACCGTTCAAGCGCCTATGACATCGCGATCATGTCGCGCGAGCTGCTCAAGCACGACGAAATTCGCAAATATACGACCATCTGGATGGACACCGTGCGCGGCGGCAAGTTCGGGCTGTCGAACACCAACAAGCTCGTGCGCTTCTATGACGGCACGACGGGTCTGAAAACCGGCTATACCTCCTCGGCAGGGCACTGCCTTGCGGCGTCGGCGGCGCGCGACGGCATTGAATTGATCGCCGTCGTTCTGCACTGCGCCAGCTCGACCGACCGTTTCCGTTCGGCAAAGGCGCTGCTGGACTACGGCTTTGCGAACTATGCCCTCGTCAGTGCCGCCACGCCGGAGGCGTTCGGGACGGTGCGCGTCCGTCTGGGCGAGCACTCGGTTCTGACGCCCGTTCTGCAAGACGCCGCGCCCATTTTGATCGAAAAACGCGAGCAGGCACGCGTGACGAAAACGGTCGAGCTGTGTGAGGAGGTCGCTGCACCCGTCACCGCCGGGCAGCAGCTCGGCACGCTCACGATCGCAACCGACGAGCGCACCCTCGCCGAAATTCCCATCGTCGCCCCCGCCGCCGTCGACCGTCTCTCCCTCCGGGAGCTGACCATTCGCCTCCTCCGCCGCCTCTGCATGACCGCCGAGTGATTTGCAAATGCCGCAAAACGCCTACTTCCGCTGTTTTTGCGAAAAACAGCGCCGCCCGCCGCGCCTCATACCGCCGCCACCGGCACGACGGCAATGCAGAGCGCCCGCACAGCGCGGCATGTCTGCTTTCGGACGCAAGCCTGCATCGGACAGTGGCGGCATTTCACACGCCTAACGCAAAAAGTCGGCATTTGCTTTTGCAAATGCCGACTTTTTGTGCGCAGCAGGGGAAACACCCCGCGCGGCCGGTGGTTAATTTTGCTGATACCGATAAAGGAATGTCACAATTTGTGCTCTGATGCAGAAATCTTCCGGGGAGAACGTGTTTGTGCTCGTTCCCTTGGTAATTCCCCGTTCTGCCGCCCAAAGGACAGCGTCGTAGGAATAGTCCGCTTCATGCACATCGACAAAGGGATTTTTGCTATCCACCGCAGGAGCGCCTGCGTAACGATAGAGGAAGGTCGCAGCATGCGCGCGGGTGCAGGTATCATTCGGGCCGAATGTGGTCGCGCTCATGCCCTTGGTAATGCCGTTTTCCACTGCCCACAGGACGGCTTGATAGAAATAGTCCTTTTCGCTGACATCCGTAAACGGATGGTTGCGGCTGACCGGTTCGGGCTTTCCTGCGGAGCGCCAGAGGAATGTGACCATTTCCGCGCGGGTACAGACATCGTCCGGCGCAAACGTCGTGGGGCTTGTTCCCTCGGTGATGCCGTTTTCCGCCGCCCAGAGCACCGCATCAAAGAAGTAGTCCTCCTCGTTGATGTCGTCGAACGAGCTCGCGGGTTTTTCCGGCTTGATCGGGGCGGGCGGCACAATAGGTGTCACATACGCAGGATTTTTCGTGCCGCAGCCGTTTCTGCAAGCTTCCGCGTTGTTGCTGAAATCGTGCGCTTTCTTGCTGCCGACGTCCGTCACCGTATCGATTGCGGTGCAGCCGTCTGCGTCGCAGTGCGCGGTCTTCGTGCCGTCTGCCATGCAGGTGGCGTTGTTGTCGGAAACGTAGTTTGTGAAGCTGTGCGCTTTCTTGCTGCCGACGTCCGTCACCGTATCGATTGCGGTGCAGCCGTCTGCGTCGCAGTGCGCGGTCTTCGTGCCGTCTGCCATGCAGGTGGCGTTGTTGTCGGAAACGTAGTTCGTGAAGCTGTGACCATCCCGTGCCGCAATATCCACTCCACCGCAAACGGAGCAAAGCAATGCGGTCGTGCAGTCGCCGTCGTCCCGATTGGTGTTTGGCTTGCACTGAACTACCGATGTCCAAGCGTTTTTCCCGTTTCCGTCGATCTTGTTCCACTGATGAACGCAGCCGCAATATTTCACATTGCTTGTTGTGTTTCCCTGCCCATCGATCGTTGCCAAGCTCAACGGCAGCTCCACCTCGGTAATAGAGGTGTAATATTGAAATGCAAATGCGCCAATGGAAGTAACGCCCTCGGGTATCACAATTTTTTCCACTTCGCAAAATGCGGCAAACGCGGAACTTCCGATATGCGTCACGCCAGACTCGATTACGATCTCTGTGATGTAGTCGCCGAAACCGCAGCCATTGCCGCTATGATAGTGCTGATTATACTTGCGCCAGTGCTGGTTGTCCGTCCCCCCAAAGTCGTACATGTCGCCCGTGCCGCTGATCACCAGCTTATAGGCATCGCCGTTAACTTGGGCATTTTCGATTTTGGAAACGCTCCATGTCAGGCTGTCGCCGCATTTGTTGCATTCTTCCAAGGGCTTCAGCGTATAGCCGTTCCAAGTTCCCGATGTATAGCCGCTGAGATTCTGCGGTCTGACCGTATATAACGTTGCCGTTTCTGCGTCAAATGACGCGTATTCATTCGTGCCGTTCGTTACCTGGAGGCTGCCGGAATAAAAGAAAACCTCTTGCAGCTTGCCGCAGCCCACAAAGGCACATTTTCCGACCTTGGTTGCGCCGCGCAAATTGATGGTCGTGATGTTGCCGCAATACCAAAATGCATAATCGCCAATTTTGTTAACGTCGCCGGAAAGCTTCACAGTCGTCAAATTATTGCAATCGGAAAACGCATAGTTGCCGATCCCGACGCCATTTACCACGACTTTTTTGATCTGTCCGGCGAAATCGAACCAAGGCGCAGCTTTTGTTGTGGAATAATCAAACATATCACCGGTTCCGCTCACCGTAAGCTCGCCGGTAGTGCTGTCAAACTTCCACGTTGCATCATACCCACATGAGCCGCTGCTGCCCGCTGCGCTCGCCGTCATCGGCAGCATTCCCACGCACAGCACCAGCGCCAATAGCAGGCTGATAAAACGTTTTCCTTTCACAATCAACCCTTCTTTTTTGAGAAATTCCTGTTCCGTGTTTTTGAAAGCACAACTCCCGCCGATTCGCAGGAAGCAGCGGGAGTTATCCCATAAAATCAACAAATCAATCTCTGTCCCAGTTGTGCCAGACGTTCTGGACGTCGTCGTCGTCTTCGAAGATATCGAGCATTTTTTCCATATTGGCGATATCATCGGCGCTGTCCAGCTTCTTATACTCCGCGGGAACCATCTCGATCTGCGCAGAGACGAACGCATAGCCCTTTTTGCCCATCGCGTCGGCGACGGCGTTGAAGTCATCGGGGTCGGTATAGACGGTGAAGCAGTCGCTCTCCGCCTCGAAATCGTCCGCGCCGCAGTCCATCGCGTCCATCATGACGTTGTCCTCTTCCAGCTCCTCGTCCTCGTTGTCGATCACGAGCACGCCCTTCTTGCTGAAATTCCACGAAACGCAGCCGGAAGCGCCCAGCTTGCCGCCGTATTTGTCGAAATGATGGCGCACGTTGCCGGCGGTACGGTTTCGGCTGTCGGTCATCGTCTCGACGATGACGGCGATGCCGCTCGGGCCGTAGCCCTCATAGGTGATGGACTCATATGCGTCGCCGCTGCCGGCGTTCGCCGCCTTTTCCAGCACGCGCTTGATGTTGTCGTTGGGCATGTTCGCCGCCTTGGCCTTGGTGATGACCGTTGCGAGGCGGGAGTTATAGTTGGGGTCGGTCGCGCCGCCGCCCTCCTTGACCGCCACATACATTTCCTTTGCGATCTTGGTGAATGCCGCTGCGCGCTTGGCGTCCTGCGCGCCCTTGGTTTTCTGAATATTATGCCACTTGGAATGACCCGACATGGTAGTTCTTCCCTTCTAAATTTTCATTGCACCCTAAATTGTAGCACAGTTCCCGCCGAAAAACAACCGCCCTATGCGAATTTTATGCAATCTTTGTGCGTTTCCGACGTCAAAACCTCGACATTCGGGAACGCGGCGCGGAGTTGTTCGGTCAAATATACGCAAACGGGGTTCTCTGTTTCGAAATGTCCTGCATCGACGAGCGTCACGCCCAGCGCCTCGGCGTCGCAGAAAGCGTGGTATTTGACGTCGGCGGTGACAAAAGCGTCGAAGCCCAGCGAAGCAACCTGCGCAAGTGCATCGGCGCAGCTTCCGCCGCCGACGGCGACGCGGCGCACGGGCTTCCCGCCGCTGACCCAGCGCACACCCTCGCAGGCGAGCGCCGTTTTGACAAAGCGGATGAATTCCTCCGGCGTGCGCTCGGCGCAGCTTCCGCCGCGCAGCAAGCCGTAGGGTCTTCCCTGTGCGTCCGTTCCCATCGGGTCAAGTACCGCTGCGTCCGTCAGCTCCAGCCGCGCGGCAAGGCAGTCATTCACGCCGCCGGCGGCGAAGTCCAGATTGGTGTGCGCATTGACGGCGGAAATGCCGTTTTCGATCAGATAGAGCAAAATGCGTCCGGTCGGGGTGGCATCGCTGACCGCGTCGAGTGAAAAGAGCGCCGGATGGTGCGTCAGAAGAAGCTGACAGTCGCGCGCCTTTGCCTCGCGGCACGCCGCCATTGACGCATCGAGCGCGACGAGCACGCGCCGCACCTCACGCTCGCCGCGCCCGCAGAGCAGCCCGACATGATCCCACTCCGCTGCCGTCGCCTCCGGCGCGAGGGTGTTGATGAATTCCCGAATTTCGTTGACCGTCGTCATATCATCGTCTCCATTTCCCGCACTTCGCGCAGTGCCGTCTCAAAATATTCCAGCCGTTGGGGGTCGTTCGCCTGCCGCACGCCCTCAACCGTCCGCTCCAGCGCCCGCACAATGCGCCGCAGATATGCCGAAAGCAGCGCGTCCCCGCTCGCAAGAAGCTGCGGCGAGCAATACTGCTGCCCCGGCGTGAGGGGCATGGCGTGCCCGAAGCGGGCGGTAATAACATAATAAAGAAAGCCGCCATCCTCGACCAGCCGTTCGCGCTCGATGCCGAAGCCCAGCTCGCTCAGACGCCGCCGCACGTCCTGTCCGGACGACTGCGGCTGCAAAATCAGCGTGTACGCCGCGTTTTTCAGCCACGGCGCGCCCTCGATGATCTGCACGATCAAATCGCCGCCCATCCCGGCGCACACGACGGTGTCGACCGACTCCGGCGCGACGTCTGCCAGCCCGTCGGCGCAGGAAAATCGGAGGTTTTCCGTCACACCGAAGCGCGCGGCGTTCTCCCGCGCGCGCTGCAAGGGCTTTTCGCGCAGATCACAGGCGTGGACAAAGGCGGCGCGCCCACTTTGCAGCAGGGAAATGGCGAGATAGCCGTGGTCGCAGCCGATGTCCGCCACGCGCGCGCCGTTCGGCACCTGCGCCGCACAGCACGCCAGCCGCTTGGAAATGGGAAGCTTCATAGCATTGCTCCTTGTTTTGAAAGCAAAGGCGGGAGAATGCTCTCCCGCCGTGCCGAAT
>CAYRMX010000039.1:0-11703 GCA_964425295.1 uncultured Oscillospiraceae bacterium
CCACAACGTTGCGCGCCTGCTCAAGGTCGTTGCCCTTTGAGCCGATGGTGTTCGCCTCGCGGTTCATCTCCTGAAGCAGGAAGTCGAGCTTGCGCCCGATCGCTCCGCCGCCGCACAGCAGCGACTCAAGCTGATCGAGGTGGCTGCGCAGGCGCACCGTTTCTTCATCCACGGCGACCTTGTCGGCGAAGATCGCGGCCTCGGTCAGGATGCGGCTTTCGTCGATGGACGTGCTCTCCAGCACCTCGCGAAGCTTGTTTTCCAGCCGTGTGCGGTATTCCCGCACCGTGACGGGACTTCTCTGCTCGACGCGCTCGACATACTGCAAGATCGTCTTTGCATGGCTGCGCAGGTCGGCGGCAAGCGCTGCGCCCTCCGTTTCGCGCATCGCGTTATAGGCATCGAGCGCCTCCTCCGCGACGGAGACGAGGTCGGCAATGATCTGCTTTTCGTCCTCCTCGGGCTTTTCGACCACGAAGACCTCCGGCATACGCGCAAGGGACATCACACTGATATCCTCGCGCAGTGCATATTCCCCGGCAACGCTGCGCAGGGTTTGCAGATAGCCCTCAAAAATCGGGCGATTAAGCGAAATGCGGACATTCTGCTCCGCCGTGACGACGACGGACACGAAGACATCGACCTTGCCGCGCGCGACACGTTCGCGCACCTTCTGCTTGATCGGGTCTTCGGCATAGGTGTAGGCGCGGGGCATTTTGACGCTGCAATCGAGAAAGCGATTGTTCACCGAACGAAGCTCGACGGTGATTTCCTTGCCGTGCAGTGTGCGCACCGCGCGGCCATAGCCGGTCATACTGTGAATCAAGCCTGTTTCCTCCTTTTAACGACAGCCGCTGCACAGGCAGTTCAGGCACATCAGCGAGCCGCAGAGATTGCAGCAGTCGTCGGCGTCGGAATTGCCGTATTGCTGGGTGCGGTAGGTATAGGCGCCGCGCCCGACGGTATTGACGGCGTTGCGGTATTCCATGTTGGTCGGGTCCATCGACGAGGCGATGCGAAAATTCTGCGCCGCTTCGTCCATCCAGCCGCGCCGCTGGGCGATCACGCCGCGCAGGAAGTACCATTCCGCACTACGCGCGGCGTTGGCATCGAGTTTGCGCTCGGCGGCGTCGATCTGCCCCATCTGAATCAGTCGGCGCACCTCGTTCAACTCACCCGAGCCGCCGCCCGAATAGGATTTCGAGCTGCCGGAAGATGTGCTGCTCCCGCCGCCCTTGGTGAGCGTGTCATACGCCTCGTTGATCTCTTTCATCTTTTCCTGCGCAAGATCCGCAAGCGGATTATTGGCATAGTTATCCGGGTGATACTTGCGGGCAAGGTCCCGGTAGGCTTTCTTGATCTCGTCGTCGGAAGCGCCGTGCGGCACACCGAGGACTTCATAGGGATCTTTCATTTTCGTGTTCCTTTCTGCCGAAACGTGCCTTCGGCAACGCTGTGCAGCACCGCAGACAGCCCGTAATAAATAATGTTATGCACGATCTCATGATCCGCCGTCGGAGGAAGAAGCTCCAACGCGGAAGCCGCCATGCTCACCGACGCTTCGATCGTGTCGAGCAGCGCAGCCTTGTCCTGCGCGGTCAGCGCGCCGTCTTGCAGGGCATAACGGTAGCGCAGGGGGTTATAGCTCCCGCTGCGAAGATCCTTCGGCAGGTCTTCCAGCGCGTCGGCAAGATACAAATAGCGTCCGACATGGTAGAGCAGAAGCTGCATGGGTCTGCGCACCGATTCCTCCGCCACGGTGTCCGCACAGGCGGAAAGCAGCGAGGCAAAGGCATCCGCGGGACGGTCAAGCCCGGCACAGTGCGCGTCCTCAAGGGCATGCAGCTCCGAAAGGCGGCGCGCGAAGCATTCGTCGCAGGCAGGCAGACGCTCGGCGGCGCGGCGGTAAGCCCGGCGATAAAGCCGCTTGGCGCATTTTGCCGCCGTCCGATGGAAAAACCGCCCGTCGCGCTCGGCGTCGCAGAGCTTCCAGTAAGAAAGCAGGACGCTCAGATCGGCGGCGTAGCGCATAACGTCATCATCCGGCAAGCACTCCCGCTTGCAAAACGGGCGGGTGGGACAGGTGCAGCGGCAGGGCTGCGGCTGCCCGCTTTGCAGGAGAAAATAGAGAAACGTCATGTCGTAATTGACCAGAAACCGCGCGCGGAAGCCGTAATGCAGGTTCAGGCTTCTGCAAAGTCCGCAGTATGCCGCGCGGTAACGCCCGGCTGCGGGCGCTGAAAGCTTGTCCCGTCGGGGAAGTACATATCCAAACATGATTATCTTTCAAACGAAACGACCGTATAACGCGGCGGGCGGCGTTTGACCCGTCGGTCATAGGCAAGGGCAGGAAACAGTCCCAGCGCAAAGCAGACGCCGCCGACGGCGAACGCCCACGCGCCCAGCGAAAGCGCGGCAAGGTAGCCGCCGAGAAATGCCGCAAGCGGCAGAAGATAGACCAGTGCCGCCGCCGTCAGAACCACGCCGGAGGCGGATTCGACGAGGACGCGGTCGCCGACCTGCGCGCCGATGGGATTCTCGGCGGTGAGACGCAGAGTCTGCTCGACCGTGCCGCAGCCGCCGCATTGGTGGCAGTCGCCGCTGCATGCACTCTTGCGGCACACCGTCAGCTCTGCCCGCCCCGCAGGGAGCAGGCGCGTTACCGTTGCGCGCTGCTGCATCACGGCTCGGTCGGCTCGGGGTCAACCTCGACGACCTGCACGGTGTACGGCTCGCCGATCACACCCGCCCTGGACGTCGAGGGCAGACGGATCGAAAGCTCGACCGTTTTGGTCGCGGAGTCATAGCCGTTTTTCATGTCGGCGGTGATCTGGACGTCCTTGGCTTCCAGCGCGTTGACCGCCTCGGG
The DNA here is from genome assembly GCA_964425295.1 of uncultured Oscillospiraceae bacterium. Lineage (GTDB taxonomy): Bacteria > Bacillota > Clostridia > Oscillospirales > Oscillospiraceae > JAZOXB01. Next base: position 2,870 of record CAYRMX010000039.1, read on the forward strand.
CTTGCCGCGCACCGAGACGACGACGTTCTGTTCGGCAAAGCCGAGCGTCTGTACATCGTTCAGGCGAGTGATCTCCGAGCACGGGACAGTAAAACTCTTGCGGATCAGACCCGTGAGGTTCACCGTGACCTTGACCGACTTGTCCGAGGCGCGGTTCGTCGCACCCGTGGGAAGCTCCGGCGTGACCGTCCACGCCGTTTCGCCCGTGATCTGAGCAAGGTCGATCTCGCGGATGACCAGCGTGTCGGCGATCTTGGCAAGCGTTTCCTCGCTGCCCGTCACGCGGACGAGGGGCGGGTCAATGGTATAGGTAACGTCGTCCTTCGTCGCGCCGCCGCCATCCTTGAACGCCAGCTCCAGCGCGATATCCTTATACGGCAGGACGGGCACGGACACGCGCACCGTCTCGGCGGAGACCGTCACATATTTGCTCGGCGTGAGCGATTCGCCCATCAGATTGCGGAATTCATAGGCGAAATCGCCCTCCATGCTTCCGTTCGCGCCCTCAAGGTCGACGGTGATGACCGCGCGGGTGATGGCGCTGACTTCCTCGGCAGGCCCGCTGACTTCCAGCGTCTCCACGCCGAGCACTGCCGGGTCGCGGAGATAGCCCTCCGCCAGCTCGCCGACGTATTCCACCTCGACGGGGATCGCCGGGCGTTCTTTATATTCACTGACCTTGACGGTGATCTTGTTGGCGCTTGAGGAAACGAGCTTGATATCGCCGGAGGCAACGCTGGCGGGCGGGTCAAGCGTCCATGTGATCTCATAATCGCCCGTGCCGTCGATGTTACTCACGTCGGCGATCGCTTCCAGAGAGCTGCTGTTCAGCTCCTTGAGGTCGGAGCGCTTGCCGGAGATCTCGACGTTGACGAATTGCTCCTCGCCGCCGACGAGCATGAGGTGATTTTTCTTCAGCTCCGATTCGCCCACGAGGCGCACCCGCACGCCGCGAATGCTGGCTGTATCGTTCGGGTTGACCACGGTGACGGCGTAGACCCACAGCACGATGGAGATCAGCAGCGCCAGCAGAAATGAAAGTACTTTATGCTTCTGCATCCGTCTCATCCTTCTCCTTTTGTTTGTACTTGTTGCGGATCCGCTTGAGCGGGTTGCGCGTCTTTTCCTCGCGCTGCGGGGCAAGCTCGTTTTGCAGCAGCTTTTCCAGCGTCTGCGGCGCGAGGTGGCGCTTGAGCATGCCGCCGATCGCCACGGAGATCGTCCCCGTCTCCTCCGAGACGATGACCACCACGGCGTCGGACACCTCGCTCATGCCGATACCGGCGCGATGCCGTGTGCCGAGGTCACTGCTGATGTTGCGGTTCTGCGTCAGCGGAAGCACACAGCCCGCCGCCGCGATTCGGTCGCCGCGGATGATGACCGCGCCGTCATGCAGCGCCGCCTTGGTAAAAAACAGGTTGCGCAGCAACTCGCTCGACACCTGTGCATCAATGACCGTGCCGTTCTTCTGATACTCCTGTAACGGAAGTTTCCGTTCGAAGACGATCAGCACGCCTGTGCGCTCCTTGGACATCGTCTCGCAGGCGGAGACGGTCTGCGAGATCACACGGTCGATCTCCCGCTCTTCTCCCTTGGTCGAGAGGATCTCGCGCAGGGATTTCCCGCCGAGGCGTTCGAGCATGCGGCGGATCTCCGGCTGGAAGACGATGACGAGAACGATCAGTCCGATGCCGAGAACGGCGTCGAGCAGATAGTTCAGAAGATACATATTTAATAGTTCGGTCAGACCGGTCAGCACCAGAATGATGACCACACTCTTGGCAATACGCGCCGCGCCGGTAGTCTGAATCATGGAGAAGATCGCATAGATCAAAAACGCGACCACGAGGATATCCACGATGTCCATGAACTTGACCGTCGGCAGCATGGAAATAATATCTCGGAAAAAATGATAAATCGTATCCATAAGCAAAACTCCGCTTATACAGTTATTCAACAATTATATCCGATTTTTTCCGTAATAGCAAGGGGCAAACTACGCTTTTTGTCCGTCGGCAAACAGTTTTTTGCTCACGCGCAGGAATCGGCGCATTTCCTCGGCGGTATTAAAAGGCGAAAAGCTCACGCGCACCGTGCCGTTTTCGAACGTTCCGGCGCTGCGGTGCGCCATCGGCGCGCAGTGCAGTCCCGCGCGCACCGCGATTCCCTCCCGCGCCAGACGCCGCGCCGCCTCCTCGCAGTCCACGTCCCGGACGGTAAAGGAAACGACGCCGCTCTGCGGTGTGCCGAAAAAGGGGCAAATCGACGGAATTTCCCGCAATCCGCTGCGGAGAAGCGCGGAAAGCCGCTGTTCGTGGCGCAGGATCGCGCTCGGCGTCTGTCTGCGGACAAACCGCAGACCGGCAAGCAGACCGGCGACGCCGCAGACGTTGTGCGTCCCCGCTTCCAGTCGGTCGGGCAGGAAATCGGGCATTTCGGCAAGCTCGGAATTGCTGCCCGTTCCGCCGAGGATCAGCGGCGTTGTCTCAGCGGCGCAGAGCAGAATTCCCGTGCCCTGCGGCCCGAGCAGCCCCTTGTGCCCGGGCATGGCGATGAACGCCGCGCCCGTGGCGTGCAGAGACAGCGGGATCGTCCCCGCAGACTGCGAGGCGTCAATGATCAGCGGGACGGCGTAGGCTCGGCACAGCGCCGCGATTTGTTCAACGGGCAAAATATATCCGAACACGTTGGAAACGTGGGTGCAGACGGCGGCGTCCGGGGCGGTTTTCAAAAATGATTCGAACGACGTGAGCAGATCGTCCGAGTCAAAAAGACGCCGCCCGGCAACCAGCAGCTCCGCGCCGCGCGCAAAAAGCGGACGCACGACGGCGTTATGCTCAAAGCCGGAGATCACGACGCGCGCGCCGGACTTGACGAGAGAGCCGATGGCGAGATTCAGCGCGTGCGTTGCATTCATGGTGAAAACCACCTGCTCCGGACGGGCATCAAACAGCGCCGCCGCCTCCTCGCGGCACGAAAAGACCGTCTGTGCCGCAAGCTCCGCCGCCGCATGCCCGCCGCGTCCGACACTGGCATGGGTACGCATGGCACGCTGCACCGCAAAATAGACCGCGGGCGGCTTTTGCAGCGTGGTCGCCGCATTGTCAAAGTAGATCACGGCGTTACCTCCGTCCATGCTCCGCCCGAGGTGCGGCGATAACGGCGGCGGAAGACGACATCGTTCCGCCGCAGCAGTTCAGCCGCAGTGTTGGCATGGCGCGTCAGGCGCAGGGCATAGCCGCAGCCGTATTGTCGGAGCGCGGGCGGCGTTCGCAGAAGCGTGCAGGAAATGTCCGCTGCGCGAAGGACGCGTTCGCCCTGCATCGCCGCCGTGATTGAGCGGAATGTGATGAGTTCTTCATTCATGGAAGCATCCCTCCCAATCCATCGTATGCCGCTCGACGGATTTTGACACGGTCGGAGACGGAGGGGCAGGCGGGTGCGCGATGGTGTGTACAATGAGACGTCGAGGACGCCGTCTCCTGCGAGTTAGCTATCGATTCCGCGGCTGTAGGGATGAGGCATCCCTCATCCGTGCCGGCAGTTCCGTAAAGTAAAAATGCCATCAAAATCGAAAGTGCCACGGCGAAGGCACTGCGCAACCGTTCGTGAGGAACGAGCGTTACGGATGCGGCGTGCCCCCTTGCAGGTATGCCACCGCCCTACGGATGGTGTGCGATTTTGCCGCGCATCCAAAGCTCCCCGTGTCAGGGAAGCCGTAACTGAGGGATAGTTATATTATCGAAAATTTGGCGTAATTGTATGTTTTTCTCTCCATCAGGCGGCTGCGCCGACAACTCCCTCGTCAGAGGGAGCGATGGGCGTGTGCAATATTGATGGTGCGTGCGGGTGGGCAAAAAATTTTTGAACTTAACAAAAACTTAATTTCTTTCCTGTTATATTTTTAACAATTCGTGGGTATTATGTAACTGTAAACGCTGAGTTTTCTTTTTCATTTTCCCCTCTTTTCTTCTTTCGAACGCCGCAGTCAGGTTCGCCGCCTGTCTGCGGTTTTCTTTTTCCCCGTTTTTCGGAAAACTCGCGGCGCGGGAGTTCGCAATGCCCACAGGCTACCCGCCAAAGGGGCGATCGCTGCGAGGCAGAATGCACAAGTGTGCCGGCGGCGGCGAAAATCAATATTTGTACGATTACTTTACATTTTTCCACATGTCAGGCAGGGCGCGGAACGTGAAAAGACACCATTTCGGGCGGTGGATTCTGCCGAAATTTCTGCAATTTGCAATTTTTGGTGAACTATACGTTTGTTCTAAAGTAAGATGTCACTTTTTATGCATTTCTACAAATCGGTTTTTTACGTCTGGACTTTCCATTGTGAAATTGTTATAATACAGACAGATGAGCAGCCCCTTGTTGCTCAAATTTTTTCAAAAAAGGAGAACCATCGTATGAAGAGACTGTCGCGCATCGTGTCCGTTTTACTGGTACTGTGCATGATCCTGTCCCTGATCCCGTCGGTCTTCGCTGCGGATGACACGGTTGACTTCGCTTTCCTTGTCACCTCCGACATCCACGGCAAGATCTACGCCACCGACTACTCCTCCGGCGTGGAGAAGAGCGGTACTTATCGGCAGGGTTTGACCCGTGTTGCCTCCTACATTAAAAAAATGAAGGCGGAATACGGCGATAACCTCTACACTGTCGACATGGGCGACACCATTCAGGGCGAACCGCTGACGTACTGGTACGCGTTCAACAAGCCCGAGGAGCAGCCCGCCATCAAGGCGTTCCGCACCATCGGCTACGACATGTGGCTGCTGGGCAACCACGAGTTTAACTACGGCATGACCATTCTCGACAAGGAAATGAATTATGCCACCTCCGCTTCCACCGAAACGGAGAAGCAGCTCGTGATCTGCGACGCCAACTACCTCGACGCCAACACCAACAACGCCGAAACGAAGGACTGGAAGACCTACGGCAACATCAAGCCCTACGTCATTCAGGATTTTGACGGTGTTAAGGTCGCAATCATCGGTCTGAGCACCCCGAACATCCCGAAGTGGGACGGCCCGGAAAACTGGAAGGGCTTCTACTTCGAGAGCATCTACACCACCTATAAGCATTATGAAGAAGAAATGAAGTCCAATGCCGACATGATCGTTGTGATGGCGCACACCGGCATCAACAGCGAAATGGCGGATCCCTCCTATGACTCCATCCGTTATCTGGTTGAGCACACCGATTCCATCGACTTCGTCTTCTCCGGTCATGAGCACGGCACGAGAGTCAACGACATCCAGAACTCCAAGGGCGAGACGATCAAGGTTCTCCAGCCCGGCACGAAGGCTGCGCTGATCTCGCAGGTCAAGGTCTCTTACAACAAGACCACCAAGGAGTCCACGATCGTTGCCGAAAACATCGACATGAAGAACTACGCGTTCGATGAAGCAACGGTCAACACGCTGAAGTCTGCCGAAGAGAACGTGTGGAACAACTACATGCTCAAGAAGATCGGCTCGGCAGCCGATGATTTCACCGCCTCCGGCCTGGGCACCGGCCCGTCCGCGTTCATGGATCTGATCAACAAGGTTCAGATTTGGGGCGCTTACGACAACACCGGTAAGAACACTCCCGATGACAAAACCGACGACACCCCGGCACAGCTCTCCATCTCTGCCCCGCTGACCTCCGGCAACAACGCCAACCTGATTGCCAAGGGCGACATCTTCCTCGGCGATCTGTTCGCGCTCTACCGTTATGAGAACTGGTTCTATCAGCTCACCATGACCGGCAAGGAGATCCGCACCTGGCTGGAATACTCCGCAAGCAAGCTCTATTATAACCAGGGTAAGATTGAAGTCGCGGGCGGTCTGACGTACTACGACGTCATCTACGGCGACGGCTTCTCTTACAAGCTCGATCCGAATAAGCCCGAGGGCGAACGCGTTGTTGAAATGACCTACAACGACGCTGCCGTTAAGGACACCGACGAATTCACCATCGTCATGAACAACTACCGCTTCACCGGCGGCGGCAACTATGTCAATTATTGCAACGAGCACGGCTGCGACCTGTCCGATCTGGAAAGCCGCATCATCTACTCCACGCAGTATGACATGATCAAGGGCGAGGACGACGGTCAGGCACGCACCCTGCTTCAGGCTTACATTGAAAACGCCGGAGAAGCGGGCATTGAGCCGACCATCACTTCCACCTGGTCCGTCGCGGAGAAGTCCACGGTCGAACTTGAAATCTTCGAAACGACCGACATCCACGGCTATCTGGTCGACACCTCCAGCGGCAGCGAAGACACCTTCCAGTACCGCATGGCTTACATTTCCAATGTCATCAAGGCCGCTCGCAGAGCTGCGGAAAACGACGGCGTTATCCTCCTCGACAGCGGCGACATCTATCAGGGCACGCCCGTCTCCAACCTGACCTACGGCAACGCCCTGCGCGCTGCGTTCGACAAGATGGGCTACGACGCAGTCTCCCTCGGCAACCACGAGTTTGACTGGGACGTCAAGACCTATGCAGCCGACAACGACGGCACCATGCCCTCCTATGAGATCGGCGATTACAAGGGCGACAGCACCATTCCCGTTCTCGCCTATGACCTGATCGACAACGCAACCGGCTCCCGCGCAAGCTTCGTCCAGGAATATGTTATCCTGAACAAGGGCGGTCTGAAGGTCGCCGTGATCGGCTACATCCCCGATTACTCGATGGACATCATGGCTGCGAAGATCAATCCCTACACCATCGATAAGAGCCTCGAAAAGCTGAACGCCAAGATCGACAAGGTCATCGCCGATGAGACCCCGGACATCCTCCTCGTTCTGGCGCATGACAGCCCGAAGCATCTCGCCGAAGCTCTCGATCCCGAAAAAGTCGACCTCGTTCTCGGCGGTCACTCTCACCAGACGGCCTGCGGCGTGACCAAAGCCGGTCTTGCCTACATGCAGGGCAACTGCCAGGCACAGGGCTATGCCAACACCAAGATCGTCTACGACAAGACGACCAAGAAAGTCACCGTCGAAAAACCCACCTATGTTTCGATCACCGGCAACAAGTCCGCCCTGTATGACACCGAGGCCAACGCCGCCAAACTCGACCAGGATATCGTTGCCATTTCCAAGGCATCCTGGAATGCCGTGAAGGGCACGATGAGCGAGGTTCTCGGCACGGTCGATCAGAGCATCTACCGCCGCAAGAACATCGGCGACAGCACCAACACCATCGCCGGCAACTGGCTGACCGGTCTCATGCTCAAGGCCACCAAGGAGCAGAACACCGTCGCTGCGTTCACCAACTCCGGCGGCATCCGCTGCGACCTGCTGATGGCAGAGGGCGCAACCTCCCGCGACATCACCGTCGGCGATATCTACACCATCTCCCCGTTCGGCAACCGCTGGTATGTCTATGACCTCACCGGCGCCGAGCTGGCAAAGACCGTTGAGCTGTCGTTCACGAACGCCAACTACGGCGATCAGATGTCCGGCATCCTCGTCAAGTACATCAAGGAAGCCGACACCGTTGACGAAAACGGCAAGATCAACCGCGGCGCTTACAAGGTCACCTCCATCACGCTCGACGACGGCACGAAGGTCGACATCACCGATAACAAGAAGACCTATCGCGTTGTCACCAACGAATACTGCGCTACCCTCCCCGGCTCCGTTTACGAAAAGAAGACCCCGGTCGTTGACGTGAACGAAGCTCCCGCGGATAACGATGCCATCATCGCCACTCTCCGCGCAGAAAGCAAGGTCAATAACGGCAAGATCGTTCTCGATCTGACCGAACGCTGCACCTACGACTACACCACGCCGTTCACCGACGTCAAGGGCGAATGGTACACCCCGTATGTCGAGGATCTGTATGCTCGCGGTCTGATCAACGGCATGACCTCGACCACGTTTGAGCCGGAAACCGAGCTGACCCGCGGCATGTTCGCCACCCTGCTGTGGCGTGCTGCCGGCGAACCCGCAGTCGAAGAACCCTCTACCTTCACCGACGTCGATGCGAAGCAGTATTACAGCACTGCGATCGCATGGGCGCAGGATGCCAAGGTCGTCAACGGTGTGACGCCCACGACCTTTGTTCCGGACGCATCCATCACCCGTGAAGAAATGGTCACCATGCTTTATCGCGTTGTCGGCGAAGAGGAAACTGACGCCGATCTGACCACGTTCTCCGACGCCAATACTGTTTCGGAATACGCGGTCGACGCAATGAAGTGGGCTGTCTCCGTTGAGGTCATTCAGGGCGACAGAAACGGTACCACGCTCACCCTCGACCCGCAGGGCAATACCACCCGCGCCGAGGCTGCCGCCGTTCTGAGCCGCTTTGTCAACCTGATGGCAAAGGGCTGAGGCAAATCCTCGCAAAACACATAACAAAAGCGCTGTCCCATTCGGGACAGCGCTTTTTGCGGCTTACAGGGGGGGGGTGCGAGGGAGCAGATGGGCAATCTCGTAGGGGGGCGATGCACCCACATGGGGTATGCCTGCGCTCTACGGGTCGGTGATCGAGATCCTTTGCAGGGACACCGCTCTGCGGTGTCCGCATGAACCATCGAGGCTGTTCGATGGTTCATATGCAGCCGCGCCCCCTCCTGCTGCGGACATCCGTGGACGGGTGTCCCTACAGCGCTGAACGAAGCTGCCAACATGCGGCGTGAGGGCACGCCGCCCTACGGGCACTATACGATAGCGCGTGCGGCGGGGAAAACTATCGGGCAAGATCCGCGTCCGCAGACCTTGCCCGATGGTTCACTGCGGATCATTTGATTCCCCGTCGGGCCGCTGCGGGTGAATTGACTGCCGGTCGGGTCAGATGAGCTGCTGCTCGTTGATGATGAGCTTGAATTG
>CAYRMX010000040.1:0-11058 GCA_964425295.1 uncultured Oscillospiraceae bacterium
CCACAAGCACGGTCTGGTCCTCGATTTCACGCTGGAGCAGAACCTCGTTTTGCAGCGTTTCCGTGAAAAGCGCTTTGAGAATTTCGGCTTCATCAACACGAAAGCCGTCCGCGAATACGCCAACGAGCTGATCAAGCAGTATGACGTCCGCAGCGGTCAGGGGCCTGTGACCACCGCCCGCTCGATGTCCGGCGGCAACCAGCAGAAGGCGATCATCGCCCGCGAGATCGACCGCGAAATGCCGCTCATCATCGCCGTTCAGCCGACGCGCGGACTTGACGTTGGCGCGATTGAATACATCCATTCCCAGCTTGTTGCCCAGCGCGACGCGGGCAAGGCCGTCCTGCTCGTCTCTCTTGAGCTTGACGAGGTCATGAGCCTGTCCGACCGCATTCTCGTCATGTACGAGGGCGAAATCGTCGGCGAGCTGGATCCCAAGCAGACGACCGTTCAGGAGCTTGGCCTGTACATGGCAGGCGCCAAGCGCATGGATCTCGTGAAAGGAGGCGAGGAAAAGTGAATGACGCACGCACTCCGCTGCTCCGAAAGGACGGCACGCAGAAGCTGATCGCTTCCATCATCTCCATTCTTGCCGGTCTGGTCTTCGGCAGCTTGCTGGTTCTCATCGTCGGTCTGACCACCTCGTCCATCTCCGGCGCGGGCGCATGGGAAGGCATCCGCCTGATCTTCGGCGGTCTGTTCAGCACCGGTCGTGATGCCTCCGGCGCACTGTCCTGGGGCTTCAACACCACCAACATCGGCAACATGCTCTTCCGCGCGACCCCGCTGATCATGACGGGTCTTTCCGTCGCCGTCTCGCAGAAGACGGGTCTGTTCAACATCGGCGCGCCCGGTCAGTACCTCATGGGCACGATGGCTAGCCTGATGATCGCTCTGGGCGTCCCGACGACCTCTTGCCCTGCAGCCGTTGTCTGGATTCTCGCGTTCCTCGGCGGCATGCTCGCCGGCGCACTCTGGGGCGCGATCCCCGGTCTGCTCAAGGCGTTCCTCAACATCAACGAGGTTCTTGCCTGCATCATGACCAACTGGATCTCAGCAAACGTCGTCACATGGCTCTTCGACATCAGCACGTTCTCCGTCATGCGCGGCACCGTCACCGGCCCGACCGGTTCGACGATTGAGCTGGTCGGCAGCTTCAAGAACTTTGTCGAAAATACCAAGTCCGGCTACATCTACAAGACCGAGTATAACAACGTCGTCACCCCGAAGCTGGGACTGGACAAGCTCTTCCCCAACTCGCAGGTCAACGCCGGTATTCTCATCGCGATCCTCCTTGCAATCGTGGTCTACATCCTCATCAACAAGACGACCTTCGGCTTCCAGCTCAAGGCTTGCGGCGCCAACCGCCACGCAGCGCGTTACGCCGGCATCCGCGACCGTCTGAACATCGTCTACTCGATGGCAATTGCCGGTGCACTCTCCGCCGCGGGCGCTTCCCTGTACTACCTCTCCGGCAACACCGAGTTCTTCTGGTCGACGTACCAATCGCTTCCGGGGGTCGGTTTCAACGGCATTCCGGTCGCCCTGCTCGCGGTCAACAACCCCATCGGCGTAATTTTCAGCGGCATGTTCATGGCAATGCTTAATATCATCGGCGTCCAGCTCACCAAACTCACGGCTTACAACGAGTATATCACCGACGTTATCATCGCCGCGATCGTTTACCTGAGCGCATTCGCTCTGGTTGTCCGTATGCTGCTCAACCGCAAAACGCGGAAAGGTGGTGCGAAAGAATGACATTTCTGATTCAACAAACGCTTCTGTTTGCAATTCCGCTGATGATCGTCGCGCTCGCAGGCGTTTTCGCCGAGCGAAGCGGTATCGTCAACCTCGCACTTGAAGGTATCATGATCATGGGCGCTTTCGTCGGCGTCCTCGCAGTCCGTATCCTGCAAACGACGGAGGTCTTCGCCAACGCTTTTGCAAATGAAAACTGGCTGACGCTTCAGGGCATGGAGCTTCTCATCATGCTCATCGCCGCGGCTGCGGGCGCGCTCTTCTCGCTCCTGCTGTCCTACGCCTCCATCAACCTCCGCGCCGACCAAACCATCGGCGGCACGGCGCTGAACCTGCTGGCTCCGGCGATCGTCCTTTTCCTCATCCGCATCATCGCCAACCAGAACACGATGGGCATGCTCGACGGCAGCTCCTCTGCGCAGTGGTTCATGCTCAAGAAGACCACCTTCGGTCTGGACAAGAACGCCGACATCGGTTTCCTCGGCGAGACGCTCATCAACCGCGTCTACCTTGCTACCTATGTCTGCATCATTCTCTTCGTCCTGATGTCCATTTTCCTCTATAAGACCCGCTTCGGTCTGCGTCTGCGTGCCTGCGGCGAAAACCCCCAGGCGGCGGATTCTCTTGGCATCAACGTCTACAAAATGCGCTATGCCGGCGTCACGATCTCCGGCGCGCTTGCCGGCATGGGCGGCTTCGTCTATGCACTGACCACGCAGGGCTGCACCGCCAACGGCGACGTCGCCGGCTTCGGCTTCCTGGCTCTGGCGGTCATGATCTTCGGCAACTGGAAGCCGCTGAACATCGCCCTCGCCTCGCTCCTGTTCGGTCTGTGCAAGTGTATCTCCGCTTCGTACTCCACGCTGGACATCAACGGCGACGGCATCAAGTGGCTCAACGAGATCGGCGTCAGCTCCTACATCTACCGTCTCCTGCCCTATGTCATCACGCTGATCGTGCTCGCGCTGACCTCCAAGAGCTCTCGCGCACCGAAGGCGGAAGGCATCCCCTACGACAAGGGACAGCGCTGAATCTACCCAACTGCATTGTGCTACCCCAAACGGGGTAGCACAATGTTATTCACAGAAAGACGACCATTACGGAGGATATAGAATGTCTAATATCATTGTCATCGGCATCGCAGGCGGCTCCGGTAGCGGAAAAACGACACTGATGAAGAACCTGATCGCCCGCTTTCAGGACGATGTGACCGTGCTCAGCCATGATAACTATTACCGCCCGTATGACGAGCTGAGTCTTGAGGAGCGCCGCAAGGTCAACTATGACCACCCCGACGCCTTTGACACCGAGATGATGTTTGAGCACCTCAAGCAGCTCAAGGCGGGGCATGCGATCGAATGCCCGATTTATGACTACACTACCTATTCCCGCTGCAAGGAAACGACCCGTATTGAGCCGCGCAAGGTCATTCTGGTGGAGGGAATCCTGATTTTCGAGAACAAGGCGCTCTGCTCACAGATGGATATCAAGATTTTCGTCGACACGGACGCCGACGTGCGCCTGATTCGCCGCATCAAACGCGACGTTACCAAGCGCGGCAGAAGTTTGGAATCCGTTCTGACGCAGTATCTCGCCTCCGTCAAGCCCATGCACGAGCAGTTTGTCGAGCCGAGCAAGAAAAACGCCGACGTGGTCGTCCTCGAGGGCGGCAAAAACCTCGTCGCACTGGAAATGATCATCGACCGCATCCAGCGGCACATCGATCAGGAATCCTGACCACGCTTCTTGATAAACAACAAGGACGGCACGTTCGTGCCGTCCTTGTTATGATCCGATTGTTGCAAGCACCCGTTCAATCTCCGGGACGGAGGAAATGCCGCCCATGCGCTCGGTGGAGAGGCTCGCAGCCGTGGACGCAAAGCTTCCGATCTGCTTAAGCTGCTCCACACTCAAGTCCTCGGGCGCGACGCCGAGCGTCAAAAGTCGGCTGAGCGCGCTTCCGCCGAAAATGTCGCCCGCGCCGGTGGTATCCACCGGATGCACCTTCGGGCATTTCACATAGCACGCGCCGCGGCGGTTTTTGAGGTAAGCCCCCTGCGCGCCGAGCGTCACCATCGCAAGCGAGACACCAAATTCGTCCAGAAGCTTCTCCCCGCCCGCTTCCGGCGAGCAGCCCCAGAGGAATTCCACCTCTTCGTCGCTGATCTTCACCATATCCGCCTGCGTCAGCCCCCGGAGGATCTGCGCCTTTGCCGCGTCCATGCTGCTCCAAAGTGGCTTGCGGAGATTGGGGTCAAACGTGATGAGCTTCCCGGCAGATTTGGCATAGGCAACCGCCCGATACGTCGCGGAGCGCGCGGGCTCGTCCGTCAGGCTCAACGTGCCGAAATGGAACACCCGTGCCCGATCGATGATGGACAAATCCAGCTCCTCAAACCGCAGCCGCGTGTCCGCGCCCGGCTTGCGCGCAAAGGCGAATTCACGGTTGCCGGTCTTGTCGATGGTGACAAACGCCAGCGTGGTGAAGGTTTCGGAGTCTGTCACGATGCCGCTCGTCTCGATGCCCGCCTTTTGCAGACTGCCGACAAGCAGCTTGCCGAACGTGTCGTCGCCGACCTTGCCGAGCAGCGCGGTTTTCATGCCGTATTTGGTCAGCGCCGCCAGAAAATTGGCGGGCGCGCCGCCGGGATGCGCAGCCATCGTCGGATAGCCGTCTTCGTCCGCCCCGACGCAGGCAAAATCGATCAAAAGCTCCCCCAGTGCAACCACATCGATCATATGGTGTTCCCTCCTTGAATTCCGATTTTTCGAAAATATTATACACAATCCATCCCACAATTGCAAGAATTCTTCCGAAAGTGCATTGAGATTATGCAGCGTGCGTAAGCTCCTGCTCTTTTGTAACGTTCATATGAAACAGATGGATTATTCCATCAATGTTTGCATGTCAGCAATGGCTATGAGACCATCACCGCTACAGAGGGGAGATGAAACACTCGCACACGAGCTGTGTTGATGTGCTCTCGTCTCCGAAAATCCCCCGCGCGGTATCCGAAAATCGGATGCCGCGCGGGGTGCGACAAATCAAAATCTCTTTGCAAAAAAGGAAGACACCGCAGTGTCTTCCTTTTTGATCCTTACAGGTTGCAGTAGGCAGCGGCGGTTTTGGCTGCGAGGCGGGCGTTGTTATAGACAAGCTGGATGTTCGAAGCCAGGCTGTTGCCGCCGGTGAGCTTTTCGATCTTCGCCAGCAGGAACGGGGTGGTGTCCTTACCGTGGATGCCCAGCTCTTTTGCTTCGGCAACGGCGTTTTCGATGGCGGTATTGATGACGTTGGCATCCATCGAATACTCCTCGGGGATGGGGTTGGTGACGAGCATACCGCTCTTCATGCCCAGCTCATTGTGGGTCTTGAACGCCTGTGCCAGTTCTTCGGGGCTATCCATGCGGTAGTCAACGGAGAAGCCGGAGGAACGGGTGAAGAATGCGGGCAGTTCCTTCGTGCCGTAGCCGAGGACGGGAACGCCGTGCGTCTCGAGGTATTCAAGCGTCAGGCCGAGGTCGAGGATGGACTTTGCGCCGGCGCAGAAGACCATAACGGAGGTCTGACCCAGCTCTTCAAGGTCCGCGGAGATGTCCATCGTGGTCTCAGCGCCGCGATGCACGCCGCCGATGCCGCCGGTGGCGAACATCTTGATGCCTGCCATTTCGGCAATGATCATCGTGGTGGTGACGGTGGTAGCGCCGTCTTCGCCGCGCGCGCAGAGGACGGCGAGGTCGCGGCGGGAAGCCTTGGCGATGTCGGTGCCCTTCTTGCCGAAGTATTCGATCTCCTCAGGGGTCAGACCGGCCTTCAGGCGGCCGCCGATGATGGCGATGGTTGCGGGAACGGCGCCGTTTTCGCGGATGATACGCTCGACCTCAAGGGCGGTCTCGACGTTCTTCGGATAGGGCATACCGTGGGAGATGATGGTGGATTCCAGAGCGACAACGGGCTTGCCGGCTGCAAGAGCTTCGGCGACTTCGGGCTTAATGTCAAGATATTTGTTCAGCATGATAAGTTCCTCCTTAATTTACGCCGCCCATGCGTTCGCGCACAGCGTCGGCGGATAATGACGGGTTGATGGTCTGCACGCCCTCGACGGCAATGGCTGCAGCGGCGGAGGCGGCTCTTGCGGTGAATTCGAGGTCACTGCCCTCGAGGTATGCCCACGCCAGCGCTGCCATGAAAGCATCTCCGGCGCCGGTGGCGTTGCGCATCTGCGCAGGGACGCAGGGGAAGCGGCGCATTTCATTGTGGTCGGCGGCAAAGACGCCTTCGCTGCCGAGCGAGATGAAGACACGGTGCAGCCCGGTATCCAGCAGGGTTTTCGCCGCCAGACGCAGGGAATCGTCATCCGTGATCTTCACGCCGGAAAGCAGCTCCGCTTCAAGACGGTTGGGCTTGAGCGTGTGGAGCTTGCCGAGGATGGGGCGGAGCTTGACCGCCTTTGCCGTGGAGACGGGGTCGGCGAAGATCGGGGCGGTGCAGTGCTTGGCGAGATATTCCAGCGTCTGCGCCGGAATGTTCGTGTCGGTGACGACGACCTGTGCGTGGTTGAGAAGCTGCATATTCGCCGTCAGGTAATTCGGCAGAATGCGCTCGCAGATTTCCATGTCCGAAACCGCCAGCGCCATGTCGCCGTCGGAGTCATTCAGGAAGAGGTAGGTCGGCGTTGCGCCGCCGGGAACTTGCAGGGCGTGGCTGATGTCGATTCCCAGCTCTCCGCAGGACGCGGCGATCTTCTGGGCATAGAGGTCGTCGCCGAACGCCGTCAGGAAGCGGACGTCCATACCGAGCAGGCTCATGTTATGGGCAATGTTTCGTCCGACGCCGCCCAGACTCATCGTGACGCGCCCGGGGTTGGAATCCCGAGCGACGAGCGGCGCATTCGAGCGCCCGCCGATGTCCATGTTGACGCCGCCGAGGACAACGGCATATGTGCCGGAGCGCAGGACATAGCCCTTGCCGGCGATGTAACCCTTTTTCATCAGGTTGGAAATGTGCACCGCGACGGACGACCGGGTGATCCCCGCCTTTTCCGCCAGATGCTCCTGCGAGATCATCGGGTCTGCTTCGATCCATTGCAGGATCTGCCGTTCTCGCTGTGTCATGCGCGCACCTCCGATAAACAAAAATTAAATTTCTTAACTTGTGTTTATTATACCATGACTTTTCCGTTTGTCAAGAGAAAATATTTGCAATTTGCATATTTTTTGTTATACTGAATTCATGCCGAGCTTCCGCGCAGAGCTCGGCGATTGAATCCCGTTTATTTTGAAAGGAGGGCGCCGCTTGAAGCGTCCGATGCTTGGGCTTCGCACCCTGAAAACTGCCATCGCCGTCACGCTGTCGGTGCTGCTGGTGCGGCTGTTTGCCGCCGAGTCGCTGACGGTGTTTTATGCCGCGTTCGGCTCACTGGTCGCGATGGAGACGACCTTTTCCAAATCGCTCATGCAGGGCTTGACGCAGCTCGTCGGCGTTCTGTTCGGCACGGTGCTGGGCTATGTTTCGTTGCTGCTCTTCCCCGCGTCCGTTCCGGCGTGGCTGGTCGGGCTGGGCGTGCTGCTTCTCATCACGCTGCTGCGCTTGCTGCGCCTGCCGTTCACCGTTTCGCTCGCGTGTATCATCTTTCTCTCCGCCTGTCTGACCCCGTCGGACACCATTTTGCGCGATTCCGTGCTACGTCTGCGCGACACGTCCATCGGCGTCGGCATGGCGCTGCTGGTCAACGTCACCATCCGTCCATACAACAACCGCCGCCGCATCGTCGCGCTCCTGACCCGTCTGCGCGAACGGATGCCGCAGGACTTGGAGCGCATCGTCGTGCACGAATGCTTCCCCGATCTTCAGCCGTCAGTGGAGCTGCTGCGCCGCGTCGACCGCGAGCTGGAGCTTTATCACAGTCAGCGCTTTTTTCACCGCAAAAACGATGAGGAAGCGAAGCTTTCCGGATGCTTGCAGCTTGCCGAGCGCATGGTGCAGGAGCTGGAGGCGATCTGCGGGATGGACTCGCTCGGCGACCTTTCGCCGGAGAATCTGGAAGCCATGCACGCGCTGAATCTGCCCCTTCCCGCCCCCGCCAAGCGCAAATGCACCGAGCACGACACCGTCGTGATGAATTATCATCTGGAAAAGCTGCTGTCCGCCTACCGCTATCTCGGCGAGCTGATGGAAGCATAGCCGCCCCTTTTCCGGCATACGCTGTGTCGGAGGGGATGTTTTTGAGCTTGACGGAACTCGCCCTGCGCCGTGCAGGGGCTTCCACGCTGGAAGAATTTCAGCGCCGTGAGGGGCTTTATCCCTCCGGCGAGGAGGATGTGCTCACCATGCAGCGCCTGACGCCCTTTCTGCTGGGCTATATGCGCTACATGCTGCGCGCCGGAGATACTTATTATAAAATTGCCCACCGCTTCGGCACGACGGTTCGCGCGCTGGAAACGGCAAACCCGAATCAGGACCCGCGCACGCTGCGCGTCGGGCAATATCTGGTCGTGCCGTACAGTTTTCCGGTCGTACCGACCGATCTGCCCTTTACCTCGGAGCTGCTCGCAGTCTGCATTCAGGGCTTGACCGTGCGCTATCCGCTCATCACCAAGCGCGTCATCGCCACGACCGCATACGGGCGCAGCGTGACGGCGCTGTGGTTCGGGCAGGGACAGCGCTCCGTGCTTTACAACGCCGGCCACCACGCAAACGAGTGGATCACGACGCCACTGCTGCTGAAATTTCTGGAAGACTATGCGCAGGCGGTCATGAACGGCGATCTGCTCTACGGACTGGACGCGCGGACGCTCTTCGCCCGAACGCAGCTCTGCCTTGTGCCGATGGTCGACCCGGACGGCGTCGACCTTGTAACCGGCGCGATCACCGCAGACAGCCCGCAGTACGAAGCCGCGCGGCTCATTGCGGCGTATTATCCGTCCATCCCGTTCCCGAACGGCTGGAAAGCGAACCTTGCAGGCGTTGACCTGAACCTCAACTACCCCGCCGAGTGGGAACAGGCGCGGGAGAATAAATTTGCCCTCGGCTTCACAAGCCCCGCGCCGCGCGATTATGTCGGTCAGGCACCGCTCGACCAGCCGGAAACGGCGGCGATGGCTGCGCTGACGCGGGAGCTTGACCCGCGCCTGACACTATCTTACCACACACAGGGCAAGGTTATCTATTGGAAGTTCCTCAATCGGACGCCGCCGAACGCCGAAGCAATCGGGCGGGAATTTGCCCGCGCCAGCGGCTATGCGCTGGAGGATACGCCGTTTGCGTCGGGCTTCGCGGGTTATAAGGACTGGTTCATTCAGACCTTTGACCGCCCCGGCTATACGATCGAGGCCGGCAGCGGCGAAAATCCGCTTCCCCTGTCGCAGTTTTCGGAGATCTATGCAAAAAACCTCGGTATTCTCACCCTCGGACTCCACTTTGCATAATACCGCCCCCTACGGCCGGATATCGTAATGCACTGTAGGGATGTGTCCGCGCGCCCTCTTTCAATCCGAACGTCTCAATTCTGCTGCGCAGCGCAAATGATAGTCCGTCCGCAACGATTCACGCTTCACCATTTACTCGCGGCAGGAGCAATCCACGCCTACATTCATCATTCATTCAAACGACTGGAGACAACACTATGGCAATTACCACAACGACCCGCTATCGCAATCAGGTCATTTACTCGGTTTACGTCCGAAATCACAGCGAAAGCGGCACGTTTGAGGGCGTGCGGCGCGATCTTGACCGCATCCGCGCGCTGGGCATTGACGTCATCTGGCTCATGCCCATCCATCCGTGCGGCGTGCTGAATCACAAGGGCACGCTGGGCTGCCCCTACGCCATCCGCGACTACCGTGCGGTGAACCCCGAATACGGCACGATGGACGACTTTCGCCGTCTCGTCGCGGACATCCACGAAAAGGGCATGAAGTGCATCATCGATGTCGTTTACAACCACACCTCGCCGGACTCCGTTCTGGCGCACGAGCACCCGGAATGGTTCTATCACAAGCCCGACGGCAGCTTCGGCAACCACATCGGCGACTGGTCGGACGTGATCGACCTGGACTATGCGCAGCGCGGGCTATGGGATTATCAAATCGAGACGCTCAAGCAGTGGGCGAAAATCGTCGACGGCTTCCGCTGTGACGTCGCACCGCTCGTGCCGCTGGAATTCTGGCTGCGGGCGCGGGCAGAGGTCGAGACGGTACGCCCCGGCGCGCTGTGGCTCTGCGAATCCGTCGAGCCGAGCTTCATTCTCGCCACGCGCGCGGCGGGGCTTTGCTCCCTGTCCGACAGCGAGCTGTATCAGGCGTTCGACATCGCCTACGACTACGACATTTATTTTGATTTCCTGCACTATCTCGACGGCACTGCGCCGCTGTCTGCCTATGCCGAGGCAGTCAACCGTCAGGAATACATCTATCCCGCAAACTACGTCAAGCTGCGCTGTCTGGAAAATCACGACCGCAACCGCGCAAAGCAGCTCATCCCCGACGAGCGCGCTCTGCGCAACCACACCGCGTTCCTCTATTTTCAAAAGGGCACGGTTCTGCTCTACGGTGGGCAGGAGGTCTGCGCGACGCACACGCCCAGCCTCTTTGACCGCGACCCGGTGCAATGGGAAACAGGGCACGACCTGAGCGCGCTGCTCAAAACGCTTTATGCCCTCAAGCAGCACCCGCTTTTTACCGACAGCAACTACCATGTGACTGCGCTCGCGCACGACATCGTCCTCGCCGAGCACGAACGGGACGGCAAGCGGCTTGTCGGCGTGTTCTCGCTGCGCGGGGAGGCATCTTCGCTTCCGGTCGAGCTGCCGGACGGACAGTACCGCAACCTGCTCGACGGAAGCACGGTCGAGCTACGTGCCGGGCATCTCGGCTGCGGCGGCGAGCCGATCGTGTTCGAAATCGGATAATTTTCGGGCGCTCCTTTCGCGGGAGCGCCATTTTTTTCATTTTCGACTTTACGGCGCGGCATGTATTTGATATAATGGTGCAAATGATGAAAACATGAGGTTCAACACCATGAGAATGCGAAAACGCAACAATTTAGAGCCGCGGATGGAAGCATGTACGGCGGTCTGGGTGCGCGACGGGCAGGCGCTGCGCGGGGCGTGGCGCTCAAAGATGCCGGAAGCGAAGGAGCTGCGCGTGGAGATCGGCTGCGGCAAGGGAAAATTCACGGTCGAAACCGCCGCCGCCAACCCCGACGTGCTGATCGTCGCCGTGGAGCGCGTGAAAGAAGCGATGCTGCTGGGCATGGAGCGGGCGCTGGAAATGGGTCTGAAAAACGTCCTATTCCTCGAC
>CAYRMX010000041.1:0-10769 GCA_964425295.1 uncultured Oscillospiraceae bacterium
CCCGTTTCCCACTGCGGCGCAGGAGCGCCCCGACGTGGGCGATCTCCCGCTCCAGCGCGTCCAGATAGCGCGGAAGCAGCCCGGCGCAGCGCTCGATGCTGGCGCTGACGAAGCTGCAATAGGCGCAGCGCGTCGGGCAGAACGGAATGCCGACATAGACCGACACGTCCTGCGGGCGGAGAAGCGCCGCCGCGCGCACCGTCTCGCGCGAGCATTCGACGCACAGGCGGCTGCGCTCCGGCGAGACGTGGTAGCGCTCGCGCAGGAAGCGGTCGGCGCTTTGCTCCGACTCTCCGCGCAGAAGCACCTGCGTGGTGAGCTTCGTCGGGCGCACACCGGACAGGCTGCCCCATTCCGGCGGCTCGCGGAGCTGCATGGCGGCGTCATAATAGGCATTTTGCAGCAGACGGCGGCGGGCGGGAACGTCGGCATGTTCCGCGCGCAGGCGGCGCTGCGCCCTGGCAGTTTTGCCGTGCAGCCGAAGCTCCGCCGTTGCGGTCAGATAGACCCGCCCGACATGCAGCGCGGAGATCGCACCGTCACCGTCAAAGGGGGCGTCGACCGGCTCCATCGGCTCGTCCGGGAACAGCGCGAGCTGAAGCTGCTCGACGGCATAGCGGTCGTCATGACCGCGCAGGAGCAGCTTCATTCCGTCGCCCTCCGAAGGTAGTAATTCGTTTCGCGCTCACGATCGAGCGTGCTCGCCTCGCCGTGTCCGGGCAGAACGGTCGGATTTTCCGCGATCGCCGCCAGACGTGCAAGGCTTTCCCGCATCTGCGTGTCGCTGCCGCCCACGAAATCCGTGCGCCCGCACGAGCCGGCAAAGAGCGTGTCGCCGGAAAACAGGGCGTTTCCGCAGCGCAGGCAGACCGATCCGGGCGTATGACCGGGCGTATGCAGAACGGTAAAATGCAATGCGCCGATGTCGAGCGTGTCGCCCTCGGCATAGGTATCGGTATAGGTAAGCGCGCCGTTCGTAAGCTGCGGCGGGAGGGTCAGCTCGTTTTCATGCAGATAGACCGGGCAGTGCAGTGCCTCGCGGAGCGCGGGAACCGCGCCGATGTGGTCAAAATGCCCGTGCGTCAGCAGAACCGCCC
The DNA here is from genome assembly GCA_964425295.1 of uncultured Oscillospiraceae bacterium. Taxonomy (GTDB): domain Bacteria; phylum Bacillota; class Clostridia; order Oscillospirales; family Oscillospiraceae; genus JAZOXB01. The sequence continues at coordinate 1,098 of CAYRMX010000041.1, forward strand.
GAACATTCCAGCCGTTTTTCTGTGCGGCGTGCAGGATCGCCGGGGCGTTGTCGGCGGGGTCAATGACGGCGGCGACGCCGTTTTCGTCCGCAACCAGATAGCAATTCGTCTCCAATTGTCCGAGCGGAAGGGTGATGATTTTCATAATATCGCTCCTGTTCGGTCGGCTCACATCAGCTCGTCGGTGTCGAGCCAAATGGTCACCGGGCCGTTGTTTTCCGACGCGACCAGCATGTCCGCGCCGAATTCGCCGTGCTGCGGCTCGAAGCCGTGGGCGCGGCACTCCTCCAAAAACTGTTCATACAGCGGGATCGCGATGTCCGGCGACGCCGCACCGATGAAGCTGGGGCGTTTGCCCTTTTTGCAGTCGGCAAAGAGGGTGAACTGGCTCACAACGAGCACTTGCCCGCCGACGTCGGCAAGGCTGCGGTTCATTTTGCCGTTTTCGTCGTGAAAAATGCGCAGTCCGAGGGCTTTTTCGGCAAGCTTTTTGCACCGGGCAGAGGTATCGTCCGGCGCAATGCCGAGCAGGATGAGCAAGCCCTGCCCGATCTGACCGTTGACGCGTCCGCCGATGGTGACGCTCGCGCTGTTCACGCGCGTGACGACGGCGCGCATCAGTTTTGCCCTCTGCGGACGTCGGTGACGCCCGCGATGCTGCGAATGCGGGAGCGGATGGTTTCCAGCTCCTGCACGTTTTTGACCTCGAACGTGGCGATGGTGCGCGCCTTGCCGGCGGGCATATCGCGTCCGGAAATTTCGGTGATCTTGACCTTGGCGGCGGTCAGCGCGGTGGCAATGTCGATCCAGATGCCGTCGCGGTCGGTCGAGTCGATCTCAAAGGTGGTGGCAAAGGGCTTGTCCTCGGCGGTCGACCACGCGACCTTGACCCAACGCCCCGCCTGCTTGGGGTCATCCGCGCCGAGGGCGTTTTTGCAGTCGGTACGATGGATGGAGACGCCGTAGCCCTTGGTGATGAAACCGACGATGTCGTCGCCGGGGACAGGCGTGCAGCAGCGGGAGAATTTGATCATGCACGATTCGATGTCTTCGACGATCACGCCGGAGTCCTTGTGGCGGCTGAGGTGGACGGGCGCAGCCTCGAGCGGCTTTGCCGCCGCTTCCTTTTGCTGCGTCTGGCGGCTGGCGCGGGTCAGCTCGTCGCGAATGCGCCCGAACGCCTTGACCGCGGTCAGTCCGCCGTAGCCGATGGCGGCGTACATGTCCTCCAAGCTCTCAAAGGACAGCTTCTTCAAAAGCTGCGGCAACAGCTCCGCGTCCTGCAAAACGCTCGGCTGGAAGCCGCCACGGCGCAGCTCGCCCTCGAAGCTCGCCTTGCCGTGGGCGACGTTTTCTTCGCGCTTTTCGCGCTTGAACCATTGTTTGATCTTCGTGCGTGCCTGGTTGGAATTGCAGATCTTCAGCCAGTCGCGGCTGGGACCCTTGGCGGTCTTGGAGGTCAAAATTTCCACGATGTCGCCGTTTGCGAGCGGCTGGTCGAAGCTGGCAATGCGGTTGTTGACCTTTGCCCCGACCATTGCATTTCCGACGCCGGAGTGGATGGCATAGGCAAAATCGATCGGCGTTGAACCCGCGGGCAGGCTCATGACCTTGCCCTTGGGGGTGAAAACGAAAACCTCGTCGTCGAACATGTCGACCTTGAGCGAGTGGATATAGTCCTCGGCGTCGCTCTCCTCCTGCTGCGTTTCGAGCAGGCGGCGCACCCATTCAAACTGCTTTTCGTCGCCGCCGCCGACGCCCTGCTTGTATTTCCAGTGCGCGGCGATGCCGTATTCCGCCGTTTCGTGCATCTCCCAGGTGCGGATCTGCACCTCAAAGGGGATGCCCTGCTGACCGATGACGGTCGTGTGCAGACTTTGATACATATTCGGCTTGGGCGTGGAAATATAATCCTTAAAGCGGCCGGGCACGAGGTTGAACAGGTCGTGGATGTGCCCGAGGACGTTATAGCAGTCGGGAATGGAGTCGACGATCACGCGGAAGGCGTACATGTCGTACAGCTCGTCGATGCTCTTGCCCTGCGCCTTCATCTTGCGGTAGATGGAATAGACGTGCTTGATGCGCCCGTAGATCGTGCCGTGGATGCCGACGGTCGACAGGCGGGTGGTGATCTTCGTCTGGATGAGCTTCATGAATTCGTCCGCTTCGCGCTGGTGCTCGGCAAGGTAGCTCATGATCTCGTTATAGCCGTCGGGGTCGAGATAGCGCAGGCTGGTATCCTCCAGCTCCCACTTGATCTTCTGCATGCCGAGACGGTGCGCCAGCGGCGCATAGATGTCCATCGTCTCGCGGGACTTGGAGATCTGCTTGGCGGGCGTCTGATATTCCATCGTGCGGGTGTTGTGCAGACGGTCGCAGATTTTGATGAGCACGACGCGGATATCCTTGCTCATTGCCATGAACATCTTGCGCAGGTTCTCCATCTGCTGTTCTTCGAACGTGGAATACTCCACGCGGGTCAACTTCGTGACCCCCTCGACCAGTGCCGCCACGGTCGAGCCGAACTGACGGGCGATCTCGTCATAGGTCGAGTCGGTGTCCTCAATGCAGTCGTGTAAAATTGCCCCGAGAATCGCATCGGTGTCCAACCCCGTCTCGGCGACGATCTCCGCCACGGCGAGCGGGTGGATGATGTAGGGCGAACCATCCTTGCGTTTCTGGGTATTGTGCTTCTGCTTGGCGTATTCCACCGCACGGTTGATGATCGCAATATCTGCCTGCGGGCAGTGCTGAGCGATCGTTCGCATCATGCTGGTATAATGCTCCTGAAAGGTTTCCATTGGTTCCTCCGTTCTGCGTTCATTCGTCACGAAGCGCGCGGTAAATTCGGCTGTTTTCCAGCGGATTGGGGCGGCTTCCGGGGATGATGCACACCTCGACGAGGGATTGCTCGCGGCGCAGAGCGATCAGGCCAAGCTCCGCGAGGATCTCAAGACACGCGAGGGTGCGCCGGACACTGTGCCGCTGCGCAAAGGCGGCGACAGCAAGGCTCAGCTCGCCCAACTCACAGCGCAGCACCGTGCCCTCCGGCGCGGCTCTGCGCAGATAATTCCAGACATCGGCAACGTCGCCGCGCTGCGGCATGAGCGCGGCGCGCTCGCAGTCGGAAAGCGGTTGCCGCCCCGCAAAACGGTCGTACAGCGCGTCTGCCGAGGCGCTGCGCAGGTCGAGCACGCTGAGCTGCACGGTGCGGACGTCGTGATATTCATTGATTTGCAGGTGGAACGCAACGTCCACCCGTTCGCCGACGGTCAGCTTCTTCAAAAGCTGTCCTGCGGAAAAATAGATCGCCTGCACCGACGCACCGTCCTGCGTGCGCAGACGCAGACGCAGGTGCTTGCCGTTGCCGACAGCGCTGAGGCGCTCGACGGTCAGTTCGCTCATGCAGAACACCGGGCGCGGGCAGCCCGTGCCGCACGGCTCGAGCTGAGAGAGCGCAGCGACGTTTTCCTCCGTCAAAAGCTGCGGCGGAAGCTCACAGTCGATCTCCAGCGTGGGCTTTCCCATGCCGGAAGCGGTGTATTCGTCGGCGCAGCGGCACATCTGGCGGCGGAATTCGTCGATGTTGCTGCGGGCGATGGTGAAGCCGGCGGCAAATTCATGCCCGCCGTAGCCCTCAAGCAGCGGCGAAAGCGCCGTCAGCGAGCGGAAAAGGTCAAAGCCGCCGTAAGAGCGCGACGACGCCTTGCCCCGCTCACCGTTCAGGCAGATCAGGAACGTCGGGCGGCAGTATTCCTCGCACAGGCGCGAGGCGACGATGCCGATGACGCCCTGATGCCAGTTTTCCCCCGCCAGAACGATGGCGCTGTTGTTCGTTTTGCTGCGGCGCAGGCGGGCGGACGCCTCGCGGTAGATCTCCAGCTCCGTTTCCTGCCGCTCGCGGTTGAGACGGCAGAGCGTCTGCGCCAGATACGCCGCTTCCTCCTCGTGTTCGGAGAGGAAAAGCTGCACGGCAAGCTCGGCATGCTCCATGCGTCCGGCAGCATTGATGCGCGGCGCGAGCACATAGCCCACGGTCGACGCCGTGATGGGCTGACCGCCGCAGTCACAGGCGCGGATGAGGGCGCGTAAACCGAGCCGCTGCTGGTTTTGCAGCGCGGCAAGCCCCTGCATCACCAGCCGACGGTTTTCGCCGCACAGCGGCATGACGTCGGCGATCGTGCCGAGGCAGACCAGATCGCAATATCGTCGGGCAATGCGCTCCTGGTCGCCGTCGAGCGCGGCGGCAAGCTTAAAGGCAATGCCCACGCCGGACAGACGCGTGTGCGGATAGGTGCGATCCGGGCGATGCGGGTCGACGACAGCGTCGGCTTCCGGAAGCTCGGGCTTGCATTCGTGGTGGTCGGTGATGACCAGCGTGACGCCGAGGGCGCGGCACAGCCGTGCTTCCTCGATGGCGGTAATGCCGCAGTCGACCGTGATGATCAGCCCGACGCCCTGCGCGGCAAGCTCCTCGATGGCGGCGGCATTCAAGCCGTAGCCCTCCTCGAGCCGCCCGGGGATGTGGAAGATACAATCTGCGCCGACGGAGCGCAGATAATCCGTCAGCAGGCAGGTGGCGGTGATTCCGTCGACGTCATAGTCGCCGAAGACGGCAATGCGCTGCTTTCGTTCCAGCGCAGCGCGCACGGCGGCGACCGCGCGGGCCATTTCTTTCATGGCAAAGGGGTCAACGAGCGGAGAAGCCGCGTCGAGCACAGCGTGCGCCGCCTCCGGCGTCTGATAACCGCGGCTGCTCAAAACACAGGCGGTCAGCGGCGCATAGCCGTCTGCGCACAGTGCCGTCACCGCTTCCCTCTGCGGCGCTCCGATTTTCCAAGTTCCGTACTTCACACCAAGACACATCCTAAAAACTTTTTCTTTCTATTATAACAAATAATTGCGCCGCGCACAATACAAATGTCGAAAAAGTTGCGCGCGGGTCAGTCCCGTGAAGAAAATTGGGGGAATCGGTATGAATTCGTGGAAAAAGGCGGCGCTGCTGCTCACGCTGCTCGCCGTATTGACGGCATTTCTGTTCCGGGACAATTGTGTAATTGAGGACGATGAAGTCTCCGTCGCGCTGGCGGCGCTCCCGCCGCAGTTCGACGGTCTTCGCGTCGCGGAGATCGCCGATCTGCACGGGCGGCAGTTCGGGCGCGGGAATTCGGCGCTGTTGCGGGCGGTGGCAGCACAGTCGCCCGACCTCATCTGCATCGACGGCGACCTGTTTGACGATCTTGGCGAAGTATCGACGCTCGAACCGCTTCTGACGGGGCTGACCGCCCTCGCGCCGACGTTTTATGTGACCGGAAACCACGAATGGCAACTTCGGAGTGACTTGCCCGCGGCGCTGGCGCTGCTGCGGTCATGGGGCGTGACGGTGCTGCAAAACGAATACACCGTTCTCGAACGCGGCGGGGCGCGGCTCGTCATCGCAGGCGTGGACGATCCCTGCGGGCCTTATGACCAAAAAACGTCCGCCGAATTGGTCGACGAAATTCGCGCCGCAGAGGGCGCGGACGCCTGCATTTTGATGCTCGCGCACCGCAACGACACGCTCTCCCTGTGGGCGGATCTGGGGGTCGACCTCGTCCTGACCGGGCACTGCCACGGCGGTGTCGTGCGTCTCCCGCTCGTCGGCGGCGTGTTCGGAACGCGGCGCGAGCTGTTCCCCGACTTCGACGCCGGGCTTTACCGCCGGGCGCAAACCGCGCTCTACGTCAGCCGAGGCATAGGCTACAGTCGGGTGCATTTTCGCCTGTTTAACCGCCCACACCTCCCGATTTTGGTGCTTCGGAGCGATAAATCGTGAACAAACCGTAAATATTTCGCACGACATCTTGTAAAAATCGCGCGTCGGACTATAATGGAATACAGGTGATGAAACTATGTTCAAACGACTCGGCGAATCGTTCCGCCGATTTCTTTACGGTCGCTACGGCTCTGACCAGCTCAATCTTGCGCTGCTGATCGCGGCGGTCGTTCTCAGTCTGCTCAGCGGCATTTTGTCGCTTCTTCTGCCCGTTACGGCGGGGGTCTATACCAATCTGCTGCTCTCGACGCTGATGTACGCCCTGCTCATAATTGCGCTGTTTCGGATGCTTTCGCGGAACATTGCCAAGCGTCAGCGGGAAAATCAGAAGTTCCGCAACCTCTGGACGCGTCTGACCGATCGGAAAAACCGCTATTTCCGCTGCCCGAAGTGCAGCCAGACCGTTCGCGTCCCGCGGCATCGCGGCAAGATCAACATTCGCTGCCCCAAATGCGGCGAGCGCTTTATTCGCAAAACCTGACACAGAGCATTCTCTTTATATTCAAAGCTCCCTCCGATGAGGGAGCTTTATTTTTACGCCGCACCAATACCTCCCTCTGACAAGGGAGGTGGCAAAAGCGAAGCTTTTGCCGGAGGGAGAGAAAACATTTACGGTGAATTTCCGATAATGGAAGTTTGACTACCCCTCTGGCACGGCTTTGCCGTGACAGCTCCCCCGGCAAGGGGGGGGGAGTCGCTTTGCGTGCGCTGCAAAATCGGTAAATCTTGGAAAACCGCTTTTTTTCGTCAAAACCGGACATTCCCCGTTGCAAAGTGCCTGGGCATTCGATATAATAAATGTATCGAATTTTTTTGAGGTGTTTATGGAAAAATATACTCTGGCGGTGCCATGCCTGTTCGGTCTTGAGGGGCTGGTCGGCGACGAGCTGCGCCGCATGAATCTGGAAAATGTACGCGTCGAAGATCGGCGCGTGTTCTTTGAGGGCGACTTTGCGGCAATGGCGCGGGCAAATCTCCGTCTGCGCATGGGTGAACGCGTCATGCTGCTGCTGGCGCGTTTCCCGGTCAAGAGCTTTGAAGATCTCTATCAGGGCGTCAAGGCAATCCCCCTCGAACGCTTTATCCCCCAAAACGGCGCATTCCCCGTCAAGGGCTACAGTCTCGACTCGCAGCTCCACTCCGTCCCCGACTGTCAGTCGATCGCAAAAAAGGCGGCAGTCGACCGTCTGGGCGCAAAATACGGCATGACGTGGCTGCCGGAGACGGGCGAGACGTATCAGCTCCGCTTTTCGATCATGAAAGACGTATGCGAGGTTTTCCTCGACACCTCCGGCGTGAGTCTGCACAAGCGCGGCTACCGCGCCGTCGGCAACGAAGCCCCGCTGCACGAAACGATGGCGGCGGCGCTGGTCAACCTCTCCCGCTATCGCGGGCGCGACTTCTTCTGGGATCCGTTCTGCGGCTCGGGCACGATCGTCATTGAGGCGGCGCTGGCGGCGCTCAACCGCGCGCCGGGTTTGAACCGCGACTTTGCCGCCCAAAAATGGGCATGCGTCCCGCAGGAAGTCTGGTCGCAGGCGCGCGAGGAAGCCAAAGACCTCGAATTCCGCGGCGAATACCGCATTCTCGGCACGGACATCGACCCCGCGAGCCTCTCCATCGCCATTGCCAACGCGAAAAAAGCGGGCGTGTCGAAATACATCGAATTCCGCGAGGCAGACGCGACGAAAGCACCGTTGCCCACCGACCGCGGCGTGATCGTCTGCAACCCGCCCTATGGCGAGCGCATGCTCGAGCAGCGTTCGGCGCAGCAGCTCATGCGCGCGTTCGGCAGACATCTAAAATTCGCCGACGGCTGGAAAAAGTACATCATCTCCTCCGAGCCGGAATTTGAGCACTATTTCGGCAAGCCCGCCGTCAAAAAGCGCAAGCTTTATAACGGCAGATTGCAATGCAACGTATATATGTATTTTTAGAACAAGGGACGGTAGACGATCATGAAGCACCTGTTCATCATCAATCCGGCAGCGGGAAAATACGACAAAACCGGTGAATTCACGCAAAAAGTGCGCGAAGCGTGCGACCGCCGCTGCATTCCCTATGAAATTCTCGTCTCCCGCGCCCCCGGCGACTGCGCACGCATCGCACAGGCTGCGGCGGCAACGGGCGACCCCGTCCGCATCTATGCCTGCGGCGGTGACGGCACGCTCAACGAGGTCGTCAACGGCGTGGTCGGGCACGCAAATGCCGCCGTCACGCACTTCCCCGGCGGCTCGGGCAACGATTTCATCCGCATTTTCTCCGACCCGACCGCGTTCCGCGATGTCAGCCGCCTGATCGACGGCGACGAGACGGAATTCGACCTCATCCGCTGTCGAGACGACCACTACGCCCTCAACATCTGCTCGATGGGCTTGGACGCCCGCATCGGCACTGCCGTCAACAAGTACAAGCGGCTTCCGCTCGTCAGCGGTTCGGGCGCGTACCTTCTCTCCGTCGGCTTGAATCTGGTCAAAGGCATCCATCGTCACTATGTCGTCGAGATCGACGGCGAGCGTTTCGACGGTCGCCAGACGCTCATCTGCATTGCCAGCGGGCGCTGGTACGGCGGCGGCTTCAACCCCGTGCCGGAGGCAGAGCCGGACGACGGTCTGCTCGACGTACTGCTCGTACGGGACGTCAGCCGCGCAACGGTGGCAAACGTGGTCGGCAAATACCGCGCCGGTCGCTACGCCGAGCTGACCGAATATGTGCGCCATTTCCGTGCCAAGAAGATCAGCGTCCAATGCGATGAGCCCAGCGAGATCAATCTCGACGGCGAATTGCTTCTCGCGCAGAATGCGACGTTTGAAGCCCTCCCGCGCGCCGTCCGTTTCTTCTATCCCCGTGGGCTGACCTACCACGCCAAAATGCCCGCCGAGGCGCTGTAAATGACAATTTTACCCGATTTCTGCGCCTCCCGTGTCCCGCGGGAGGCGCAGTTTGTCTATCGCGTGCGCCAATGCGCAAAATGTTTTTCATTTTGTCGAAAAAAATTCACAAAATCCTCTTGACTTTCGGAAAGAAATGGGTATTATATAAGTTGTTAGCACTCAGGTGCTTTGAGTGCTAAATTCAAGCGTAAATTTGATGGGAAACCATCTGTATTATTGGAGGAATGCAAAATGAAACTGACACCCCTTGCAGACCGTGTGCTGCTCAAGCCGATTGAGGCTATGGAAACCACCGCTTCGGGCATCATCCTTTCCACCGCGAACAAGGAAAAGCCCGTCATTTCCGAGGTCGTCGCAGTCGGTCCCGGCGGCGTGGTTGACGGCAACGAAGTCAAGATGGTCGTTAAAGTCGGCGACAAGGTCGTTGTCGCCAAGTATGCGGGAACGGAAGTCAAGCTCGACGATCAGGATTATTCCATCGTCCGTCAGAGCGACATTCTCGCTATCGTAGACTAATTTCAGGAGGATTTTGAATTATGGCTAAAATGATCCAGTTCGGCGAAGACGCCCGCAAGAAGCTGCAATCCGGCATCGACCAGCTTGCCGATACCGTAAAGGTCACCCTCGGTCCGAAGGGCCGCAACGTCGTCCTCGGCAAGAAGTACGGCTCTCCGCTCATCACCAACGACGGCGTGACCATCGCCAAGGAAGTGGAGCTTGAAGATCCGTTTGAGAACATGGGCGCACAGCTCGTCCGCGAAGTCGCCACCAAGACCAACGACGTCGCCGGCGACGGCACCACCACCGCCACCCTGCTGGCACAGGCGATCGTCCGCGAAGGTCTGAAGAACGTCTCCGCCGGCGCAAACCCGATGGTCATGCGCAAGGGCATGCAGAAGGCAGTCGAAACCGCCATCGCCGCCATCAAGGAAAATACGCAGGCTGTGAACGGCAGCGAAGACA